>NZ_JBHXTG010000016.1:0-125763 GCF_042677465.1 Kitasatospora sp. NPDC127111 | reverse complement strand
GGCTGCGGCTGTGGTGACCGCTACGGCCCCGCGGCCGGGGCCGGCGCCGAGGTATGACGAAAGACCAACGCCCGGCGGGGCCGGGGCATGACGAAAGGCGCGGCCGCATCTCTGCCGAACGGCAGATGGCAGCACGCCCCCGATCCGCGAGGCTCGACCACGTCACCACCGGGCCGACCGAGAGGGCGGAGCGCGCATGCTCGAACTGATCGACATCACCAAGGTCCACCGGGGCGGGAAGCGGGCCGTCGACGGCCTCTCCCTGCACCTGGGCCCCGGCCTGCTGGGCCTGCTCGGGCCCAACGGCGCGGGCAAGTCCACGCTGATGCGGATCGTCGCCACGGTCACCAGACCCACCGCCGGCCGGCTCCGCTACCGGGGCGCCGACGCGCTCGCCCGGCCCGACCTGCTGCGCCGCGAACTCGGCTACCTGCCGCAGGACTTCGGCGTCTACCCGAGTCTGACCGCGCGCGAGTTCCTCGGTTACCTCGCCGCCGCCAAGGGGCTCTCCGCCCGCTCGGCCCGGGCCCGGATCGAGGAGTTGCTCGCCCTGGTCAACCTCACCGAGGCGGTGAAACGCCCGCTCGGCGCGTACTCGGGCGGCATGCTGCGCCGGGTCGGCATCGCCCAGGCACTGCTGGCCGACCCGCGGGTGATCGTGGTCGACGAGCCCACCGCCGGGCTCGACCCGGAGGAGCGGGTGCGGTTCCGCAACCTGCTCGGCGAGTTGGCGGCCACCCGCGTGGTACTGCTCTCCACCCACATCGTCCCGGACATCGAGTCCGTCGCCTCCGACCTCGCCCTCATCGCCGGCGGCCGGCTGCTGCGGCGCGGCAGCCCCGAGCAGCTCGCCGGCGAACTGACCGGACGGGTATGGGAGTTCCTGGTCGATCCGGCGGCCGTGGCCGCCGTGCAGGGCCGGTACCCGGTCAGCCGGATGGTCCGGACGGCCGACGGCGTCCGGCTCCGGGTGCTCGCCGACCGGGCCCCGGCGGGCGACGCCGTCGCGGTCACACCGGACCTGGAGGACGCCTACCTGGGCATCGTCCGGCCGACGGCGGCCGGGACGGGCGCCGGGCCGCTCGCCGGGCCGCTCGCCGGGACGGGCGCGGAGGGCGTGCCGTGGCGGCCGGCGGTGCGGCGATGACGGCCGGCGCCCTGGCCCGCCTGGCGGCGGGCGACTTCCGCGACCGGGTCCGCCGCCCGGCCTACGCCGTCACCCTGCTGGCCGCCGTCGGCCTCGGCTACCTGGCCGTCCCACCGGTCGACGGCCACTGGGTGATCCTGGCCGTCGGGCGTTACCGGGGCGAGTACAACAGCGCGTACGTCGGGCTCGCGACGGCCCTGGCCGGGGCGCTCTGGCTCACCGTCGGCGGGTTCTACGTCGTCCGCAAGGGCGTCGGACGGGACGAGGAGACGGGGGTCGGCCAGATCCTCGCCGCCACCCGGCTGCGCACCTCCGGCTACCTGCTGGCGAAGTTCCTCAGCAACCTGCTGGTGCTCGGCTCGATGCTGGGCGTGCTCGCGCTGACCGCCGTCGCCATGCAAGTGGTCCGCGGCGAGCACCGCTCGGTCGACCCGGTGGCGCTGCTGACGCCCTTCGTCGTGACGGCGCTCCCGCTGCTCGCGGCGACCTCCGCGGCGGCCGTCCTGTTCGAGACGCTGCCGCTGCTGCGCGGCGGCGTGGGCAACGTGGTCTGGTTCCTCGTCGCCCTCGCCGTGACCGTCGGCGGGCAGTCCCCGGGCGCGCCGTTCGGCGGGCTCGGCGTCGCCCGGGCCGCCGGGTCGCTGCGTGCCGCCCTGGGGGCTCAAGGTGACGTCAGCGGCGAGGAGTTCAGCCTCGGGCTGACCAAGGTGGACACGCCGCTGGTGCCGTTCCGCTGGGAGGGCGCGGGGCTCGACGGCGCGTTCCTGGCCCAACGGCTGCTGCTGGTGCTGCTCGCGGTGGTCCTGGTGGTGCTCCCCGCGTTCTGGTTCGGCCGCTTCGACCCGGCGCGCGGCGGCCCGCCCGCCGACGGGACCGCGGCGTCCTCCCGTGCCGCCGCCCCGCCCGCGCCGGCTCCCCTCGCCGCGGCCCTGCCCCGGACGGCTCCCGCGTTCGGCGGCACCTTCGGGCGGCTGGTCGCCGGCGAGCTGCGGATCCTGGTCGGCGGGGTGTCACGGTGGTGGTGGCTGGTCACCGCCGGCCTGACCCTGGCCGGGCTGACCGTCCCGCTCGGCGACGTCACCGGGGCGGTGCTACCGGCACTCTGGGTCTGGCCGGTGCTGCTCTGGTCCCGGCTGGGCAGCCGGGCGGCCGAGCACGACCTGGAGGTCCTGCTCGGCGCCTACCCGGCCGCGCGCCGCCGACTGCTCGCGGAGTGGGCGTCCGGCGTGGTGCTGACCGCCGCCACGGGGGCGGCGCCGTTCGTCCGCCTCGCCGTCGCCGGTGACGCCGCCGGCCTCGCCGCCTGGACCGCGGGCGCCCTCTTCGTGCCGTCCCTGGCCCTGGCCCTCGGCGTCCTCTCCCGGACCCATCGCGTCTTCCAGGCCCTCTACCTCCCGCTCTGGTACCTGGTGGTCAATCAGGTGGCCGCGCTCGACTTCATGGGCGCCGTCCGCACCGCCGGCCACCCCGCCGGCCCCGCCCCGCCGCTGGTCGCCGCCGCCGCGCTGGCCCTGCTGGCCGCCGCCTTCCTGGTCGCCGCGGCCCGCCGGGAGGTGAAGCGATGAGGTGAGGCGGTGACGTGGGGCGAGGTGTGGCGAAGCGGTGAACCGGTCTCCGGTGCCCGCGCGTGCGCCCTGGCCGCCGCAACCGGGGGCGGGCCCCTTACCCGCCGTGTCCGGTGGAGAGGTACGGGCGAGGGGTTCGGGCCGTGGCTGGTCCGGGAGGGGACGGCGGGCGGGTGGCGGCGACTCTCTGGGGCTACTGACGGTGCTGTTCGCGAGCGCGACCGTCGTGGCGCCGGTCGTGGGACTCGTCCGGGTGACGCCGTGGGGATCGGTGGAGCGGGTCGTGGTGACGGCGTGGCAGACCAGGCACGCCGGGCGCAGCAACCACGTCCGGGGTGAGGCCCGCTCGGCCGCGGGGGTGGTGGTCTCGCTGCGCCAGCACGGCCATCCCGGGGAGAACGTCGACGCGGTACGGGCGCCGTGGGGCTCGCACGTCGTGCCGCAGCAGGGGCCGGCCGCCTGGGCCAGCGCCCTGCCGGCTCCGCCACTGCCGCTCCTGGCGGCCGCCGGGTGCGCGGTCGCCACGCGGAGAACGGTCCGCCGGCTCCGGGGCACGGCGTGAGCCGCCTCAGCGCGGCCCGAGCCCACCGTGCCGCGGAGCCGGGACCGGGGACCGGGACCGGGACCGGGACCGGGACCGCGACCGGGGACCGCGACCAGGCCGGGACGCGGGTCACCAGGTGCGGGCGGCGGCCAGGAGGTGGTCGCGGACGCGGGTGAGGTGGGGATTGGCGGGGGCGCCGGGGCGTTGGACGAGGTAGCCGGTGTTGATCGGCGGGTCGTCGGGATCGTCCAGTCGGACGAGGCTGCCGTCGTCGAGCAGGGCTGCGCAGAGGTAGCGCGGGACGACCGCGAAGCCGGCCCCGGCGGCCACCGCGGAGACGACCCCGCGCAGGTCGGGCACGGTGAGCGCGGCTCGGCAGTTGAGGCGTCGGCCGAACACGTGGCGCCAGTAGCGACGCACGATCGGCAGGTCCTCGGCGTACGCGATCAGCGGTACCTCGTGCAGGGCCGCCGGGCCCTCGGTGGCGAGTCTCCCGTGCAGGCGCTCGGCCCAGACGGGTGCGGCGACCAGCACGAACTCCTCGTCGGCCAGCGGCACGGCGGTCAGCGTGCGGCCGCGCGGGCGGGTGGTGGCGATGACCAGGTCGTGGCGGCCCGCGCGCAGCTCCTCCAGCAGCGGGTCGGTGAGCCCCGCGGTGACCCGCAGCCGGACCCCGTCGGCGACCAGCGGGGCGAGCGCGGGCAGCACCCGGGTGCAGAGCAGCTCGGCCGGTCCGGCCAGGTGCACCGGTTCCACGCCCGGCGCGGGCCGGGCACCCGCTCCGGTCGCGGCGGCGAGCGCGTCCAGCGGCGCGGCGATCCGGGCGGCCAGCTCGTCCGCGACGGCCGTCGGTGCGACGCCGCGGGGCAGCCGTTCGAAGAGCTCGCGCCCGCCCTGCCGTTCCAGTGCGCGGATCTGGGTGGTCACCGTGGGCTGGGACAGGCCCAGCACCTGCCCGGCCGCGGTGAACGACCCGGCCCGGTAGACGGCCAGGAAGGTGCGCAGCAGGTTGAGGTCGGCGGGTGCGCCGGGCTCGGGCCTCGACGTGCCGGGCTCGGGCGTCGACGCGCCGGGCTCGGGCGTCGACCCCTCGGGACCGGCGGCCGGATCACGGTGGTTCACCCGGCAAGCCTATGCCGCCCCGCTTCGCAGAACCCATCGGAATTCCTATGCCGCGTATCGGCACTGCCATTGGTCGAAGGCCGGACTCCCGCCCTATCGTCGGGTGCATCGCCGAGCGGCCGATGGTCCCTCCCGGCCTGTCTCACGGATCCGCCTCACAGAGAAGAGCTTCCAGCATGTCGAAGATCCTTTTCGTCGTCACCGGCGCCACCCACTGGACGCTGGCGGACGGTACCCGGCACCCCACCGGCTTCTGGGCCGAGGAGGCCGTGGCGCCGTACCAGGCGTTCACGGCGGCCGGCCACGAGGTCACCGTCGCCACGCCCGGCGGCGTGGTCCCGACGGTCGACCAGGGCAGCCTGGCGCCCGAGATGAACGGCGGGCCGGAGGGCGCCGAGCGGATCGCGGCCGGCCTGGACGCCTTCGCCGAACTCCGGAAGCCGGTCCGGCTGGAGGACATCGACCTGGCCGAGTACGACGCCGTCTTCTACCCCGGCGGCCACGGCCCCATGGAGGACCTCGCGGTCAACGCCGACTCCGGCCGGCTGCTGGCCGCCGCCCTGGACTCGGGCAAGCCGCTCGGCGTGGTCTGCCACGGCCCGGCCGCGCTGCTGGCCGCGACCCGCGCCGACGGCGGCAACGCCTTCGCCGGCTACCGCCTGACCGGCTTCACCAATGCCGAGGAGACCCAGGCCGGGCTCGCCGACAAGGCGAAGTGGCTGCTGCAGACCCGTCTGGTGGAGGCCGGCGCGGCCTTCCAGGAGGGCGAGCCGTGGGCCCCGCACGTGGTCGTCGACCGCAACCTGGTCACGGGCCAGAACCCGGCCTCGTCCGTCCAGCTCGCGCAGGAGCTGCTCCGCAAGCTGGGCTGAGCCCGCGCGACCCACGCACGGCCGGGGGTCGGACACCCCTCACCGGGGTCCTGGACACCCCTCACCGGGGCCCCGGCCGCCGCAACCCCGGCCGCCGCGGCGTGGGCCGCCCTCGCCGAGGTCCCGGCCGCCCGGCGGCTCACCCGCGGAGTTCGTGCACCAGGTCCTGCGCGCCACCGCTGACGACGGCCGTCACCGGCAGGCCGGCGGCGGCGAGCAGGCTGGCCGCGACGGTGGCCCGGCGCCCCCGGCCGCAAACCGTCCAGAACTCCCGGCCGGCCGGCAACTCGTCCATCCTGCCCGGCAGTTCGGTGAGCGGGACGCCGAGCGCGCCGGGCACCGGCGGTTCGGCCGCGGGCCGCACGTCGAGCACCAGCACCGGCCGTCCGCCCTCCCGGTCCAGTGCGCCGCGCACCTCGGAGACGTCGGCCGTCCGGATCGAGGCGAGCGGCTGCCCGCTCGCCCGCCAGCGCTCCACCCCGCCGTCCAACCACCCCACCAGCCAGGCCTCGTAGCCGATCCGCAGCAGTTGCAGGACGGCCTCGCGGGCGGCGTCGGCGACCGGCTCCGGCAGCACCAGGACCAGCGGCCGGCCGAACGGCACCACCTCGCCGACCAACGCCGCGAAGGAGCCGTCCAGTTCGTCGCCGAGCGCGCCTGGCAGGTGGGCGTCGGCGAACGCGCGCCGGTCCCGCGCGTCGACGACCAGCGCGCCACGGTCGACCGCCAGCCGGACCTCGTCCACGGTCATCGGCAGCAGCACCGGCGGGCCGCCGAGGACGGCCGGACCCGACCGGTTGAGCGGGCCCATCCGGCGGTAGTAGGCGGGCGCGGGCGGCAGGCCGAGCATCCGGGTGGCGACGAAGGCGTCCTCGTCGGCGGCCAGCAGCGCGGGATTGGCCAGCAGTTGGTCGCCCACGGTGCTGGTCCGCTCCCTGGCCGCAGCCCCGATGGAGCACGAGCTGCCGGCCCCGTGGGTGGGCAACACCCGGGTCCCGGAGGGAAGTCGGGCCAGCCTGCGGAGTGAGCGGTACTGGGCGCGGGCCAGGTGCTCGGTCCGGGTGGGGCCGGAGAGGTCGGTCCGGCCGGCGCTGCCGACCAGCAGGCTGCCGCCGGTGAACACCGCCGCCGGGCGGCCCCCGCCGGCGTCGCCGTCCGGGTCCGCACCGAGCACCAGGTAGGCGGTGTGCTCGGCCGTGTGGCCGGGGGTCTCCAGGGCCCGGACGCGCAGCCCGCCGAGGGCGAGCTCGTCGCCCTCGGCCAGCGGCAGGTGGTCGAAGCCGTAGCCCGCCCGCGCCGGACCGGCGACGGTCGCCCCGGTCGCCGAGCGGATCTCCAGGGCGCCGGAGAGGTAGTCGTTGTGGACGTGCGTCTCCAGGACGTACCGGATCCGCAGCCCGCGCTGCTCGCAGGAGGCGAGCAGCGGCCAGCAGTCCCGCTGCGGGTCCACCACCAGGGCCTCGTCACCGGCGGCGAGCAGGTAGCTGGTGTCGCCGAGGGCCGGGGTGGTGAACGGCTCGATGGTGTTCGCACCGCCCGTGCTCGAAGCGCGAGCACCGCTCGCGCCGCGCATGCCGTCCGTACCGCGCATGCCGTCCGCGCCACTCGTGCCGTCCGTGCCGCGCGCACCGTCCGTACCGGGCGCGGTGTTCACGGCCGACCGCCTCCCCGCGACCGGCCGGGCCGGGACGCTCCGGTGGGCGGCGCGACCACCACGACCTCCACCCCGGCCACCTGGTTGCACCCGTACCCCTGCTCGTTCCACGGCGCCCGCAGCGGCTGGGTGCGCCCCTCGGCGTCGGTGGCCCGCGCCAGCAGCAGCCGCGGCCCCGCCAGCCGCGGGGTCCACCGGTACGTCCACTCCGACCAGGCGTACCGGCCGGCGGCCGGCGCCAGGTCGGCCGGCCGCCAGCCGGCGCTGCCGACCCGCACGTCCACCCGGCGCACCGGCACCCCGTCCGACCAGGCCCGTCCGCGTACCGTGCAGCCGAGACCCAGTGGCAGCCGCGCCCCCGGCGCCGGGGCGGTGACCAGCGACTTCACCCGGATCTCGCCGACCGGCCCCTCGGGTGTGCCGTCCCGGCCGGTGCGCGAGCGCCGGTAGACGTACTCCTCGGCCTGGAACGGTCCGGTGAACGGCCGCGCCACCGCCCGCACCCCGACCAGCCACTTCACGTCCGCCACGCCGTACCGGCCGGGCACCAGCAGCCGCACCGGCGCGCCGTGGCCGGGGGTGAGCGGGGCACCGTTCATGTGCGTGGCGAGCAGGGTGTCGGGGTGCCGGGCGAGCCCGGCCGGCAGGCTCCGCTGGAAGGCGGTCCGGCTGCCGTGCAGGTCACCCTCGTCCGCCCCGGTGAACACCAGCTCCACGGCCGAGGGCCGCAGACCCGCCCGCGCCAGCACCGCCCGCAGCGGCACCCCGGCGAACCGGGCGCACCCCACGGCCCGCTGCCCCCACGGCACGCCGGGCGGACGCGGCGTCATCAGGCTGCGGCCGTTCCCGGCGCACTCCACCACGACGTCCAGCTCGCGCATCGGAAGGGTGAGCAACTCCGCGTACCCGAGGTCGAGTTCGGCGTCCACCAGGCCGTCCACCCGGAGCCGCCAGCCGGCCCGGCGCAGCGGCGGCACGCCGAAGTGGTCGCGGACGAAGAACGCGCCGGTGGGGGTGAGCGGTTCGGCCAGTGCCGCCGCCGGCGTCTGCGCGTTGTACGGCTCGGTGGTGACCGTCTCGGGCACCCAGCCCGCGGCGGCCGTCCCCTCGCGGGCTGTCGTCGTCATCCCGGTCACCGCCTTCGTCCGCCGTACCGTTGCGTCTGCCGCCTCTGCGTGTCCGCCTCACCGGCCCGCTCACCCCGCACCACCTCCCACCCGCACCGCGCCCGGCTCGCGGACCCGCGCCAGGGCGCGCCGGGCACCGAGCGCCTCGAACACCTCCGCCGCCTCGGCCCGCAGCCGGCGGTCCTCCTCCCCCGCGCCCGCGCCGTCGCCCCCGCCGTCGGCGACCGCCCGGGCCTTGGCACGGGCCGTCCAGTACGGCTGCCCGGCCCGCTCGTACAGGCCGGCGGCCGCCAGGTGGCGGGTGCGCGCGCCGACCGGGTCGCCGCGGGCGGAGGCCAGCGAGCCGAGGGCGGACTGCGCCATCGCCCGCCAGGCCGAACTGTCGAAGCGGGCCGCGACCCGCTGGGCGGCCTCGGCGTGTTCGGCCGCGCCGTCGGCGTCGCCGAGCGCCGCGAACGCCTCCGCCGCGACCGGGTAGAGCAGTGCCGTGCAGCTCGGGCACTCGCCGTGCCGGGCCGCGGAGGCCGCGGCGGCCCGCGCCGCCCGGGCCGCCTCGCCCGGTTCGCCGCGCTCCAGGGCGTCCAGGGCGGCGGTCGCGTAGAGCCGTCCGAAGGTGTGCTGCGCGAGCGGGGAGACCTCCGCGGCCGCCATGCCGCGGCGCAGGCACGCGGCGGCCTCGGCGCTGTCCCCGCGCCCGGCGGCGAACTCGGCGAGCCGCTGCCAGGGCAGCGCGCTGGAGCGCCCGCCGAGCTCCTCGTGCAGGTGGGCGCTGCGCTCCAGGCAGCCGGGCGCCTCGTCCCAGTGGCCGCGCAGCAGCAGCGACTCACCGAGCAGGCACCAGGCGAAGGCCTCGGCCCGGCGGGCGCCGCGGGCGAGCGCCAGGTCGAGGATGTGCCGGGCGTACTCCTCGACGCCGTCGCTCAACCCGTCGCCGTACAGGTGGTACTGGCCGAGGCAGCAGTGGATGTCGGAGATCCGGGCGAGCCGGCCGTCCTCGTCGGCGGCGGCACCGAGCCGTTCGATCTCGCGCCGCAGTCCTTCCCGCCATTCGCCGCGGAAGTGGTGGACGATGGCGAGCGTCTCGTTGGCGGCGGCGGCGTCCTCGGCCGTGCCGTGCTCCTCGGCGAGGGCCAGCCCGGCCTCCGCCGCCTGCTGCGCTTCGTCGTAACGACCGGACGCCCAGAGCCAGTTGGCGCGCGCGCCGAGCAGTCGGCCGGTCTCGGCGGGGTCACCGCCGGCCTCGGCCAGCGCGGTCTCGGCGGCAGCCAGGTGGGGTTCGGCGGCGGCCGTGGCCTCACCGGACTCGCCGGCCAGGTGCGCGCTGGCCGCCTTGCGGTGCAGCCGTACCGAGCGCAGGCCGGTGCCGTCGGCCGCCCGCCCGGTGAGGACACCCGGCGAGGCGGGCAGGTCCACCACGTCCGGGGCGAGGGCGGAGCCGTACGCGGCGGCGGCGCCCGCGGTGTCACCGGCGAGCATCCGCAGGTCGCCGACGTGCTCCCAGAGCTCGCCGGTGAGTTCGGCGCGGACCTCGCCCCCGGTCCGGACCTGTTCCCGCAGCCGCTGGGCCGCCGGCCCGGGGCCCTCGGCGCCGCCCGACGCGCGCTCCAGCGCGGCGGTGAGCCGGTCGTACTCGTGCAGTGACTCGTGCCGCCGCCCGGCGAGCGCGTAGACCCGCATCAGCGCCAGCGATGCCTCCTCGTGCAGCGGGTCGGCGGCCACCGCCCGGCGCAGCGCGGCGGCCGCGCCGTCGGTGTCGGCCCGGGCCTCCCGCAAGCCGCCGAGTTCGACCAGCAGCGCCAGGTACTCGGCGTGCAGCGCGTGCTCGCGCTCGACCGCCCACTCCTCGTAGCGGTCCTCGGGCAGCAGGTCGCCGCCGTACCGGGCGACGGCCCGCTCGTAGGCGTCGGGGTCGCGGCTGCGGCGGGCGTGCAGCGCGGCGTGCTCGAACTCATCGACGTCGACCAGCAGCGGACCGCCGTGCAGGGCGAGGCTCTCGCCCGCCTCCAGGTAGCGGTGGAGCGCGGCCGGGTCCGGGTCGAGGGTGCGCCGGGCCTCGTGCAGGGCCTTGCGGAGCTGGTTGGCGCCGGCCTCGGTCGGCAGCTCGGGCCAGAGGGCGTCGAGCACCTGCTCGCGGTGCAGCCGGTGGCCGGGGGCCAGCGCGAGCAGCTTGACCAGGTTCCGGGACTTCCGCAGGCGCCACGCGTCGGCGGCGATCTCCCGCGGGCCGACCCGCACCAGGAAGCCGCCGAGGAGGCGGATACGCAGTTCGAGCATGCGCCGAGCGCCTTCCGTGCGGACACTACGAACCTACGTCCACCGAGCCCGGCGGGCGAGTCCGGACGGTCCGGAGGGTCGGGAGGCTCCGGCGGGTCCGGACGGTCCGGAGGGTCGGGAGGCTCCGGCGGGTCCGGACGGTCCGGAGGGAAATGGAGGGGAACGGAGGGGGACGAAGGGCGACGGAGGGTACGGACGGTGGGTGCGGACCGGGCGGGGAGCCGCGGGAACGCCCCGGGAACACCCGCCGCGTAGCGTGGCAGACGACCCGCGAGAGGGGTGAGGACGATGACCACGCCGACACGCACCACGACCGACTACTTCGCCTCCGGCACCTGGGAGGTCGTGGACGGCAGCGCGGAGGAGTTCGTCCGGCGCTGGACGGAGTTCCTGGCCTGGACGCGCGACGAGCACCCGGCCTTCCGCTCGGCCCGGCTGATCCGCGACCTGCGGCGGCCGAACCACTTCGTCTCCTTCGCCGCCTGGACGGACCCGGCCGCGCTCGCCGCCTGGCGGGAGGAACCGGGCTTCGCCGAGCGGTTCGGCCGCTGCCGCGAGTTGTGCGCGTCGATGAGCGGCAGCGGCTACGCGCTGGTCGCCGCCATCTGATCCCGACCGCCACAAGGCCGGGCCAAGCCGGGCCGGGCCGGGCCTCACGCCGAGCCAGGGCGGCGGGACGGCACTTCCGCCGGGGGCGGGGCTCAGGCCTGGGGCGTGAGCTCCGGGGTGCCGAACTCGCGCACCGCGTCGGCCACGATGGCGTCCAGGCTGGCGTGGTGGGCACCGCGCCAGTAGGCCTGCCCGCACGCGGTGCACTGCGCGAAGGCGTCGTACGAGCGCTCGGTCCCGTCCCGGAGCTGGTCCTGCACGGAGGTCTTGGCCACGCTGCGCAGCGTCCCGTTGCAGGTGGTGCACCGGCTCCAGGGGGCGAGCGGCGGCGCGAAGCGGGACAGGACGTCCCGCAGCTGCTCGGCGGGGCGGTGGCTGTAGACGTAGGCGCCGGCGAAGAGTTCGCGCCGCCGCAGCAGGCCCCGGTCCCGCGAGAGCATGACGCGCTCCTCGGCGGCCGAGCGCGCGGCGAGCGCGGCGTCCCCGATGTCCGGGTTCTCGTAGGCGGCGTCGATGCCCAGCAGGCGCAGCCGGCGCGCGAGCGTACCGAGGTGGACGTCGAGCAGGAACGTGACCGGCGCGGCGAACCGCTGCGGCCTCCGCACGGCCCGCACCGAGATCACCTCGCCGTGCGCGGGGACGTGCGACTCGTCCACCCGCCGGCCGTCCGCGAACAGCGCGCCGGCCTCGGTGAGCGGGACGCCCAGCGACTCCACCACGTGTCCGAGCGTCGAGGCGCCGTCGGTGCGCAGCGCCGTCCGTTCGCCCCGCCGTGCGGAGGTGAGGAAGAGTTGCAGGTCGGGGTCGAAGCTGAGCCAGATCTCCGGTCGGTCCACCCGGCCAGCATGCCAGCGCGCGGCCGGCGGCGGCCAGCACTTTTCCCGCCGCCGGCGCACCCGGCCTTCCGCGCTCGCGGGCCCGATCCCGGGGCCGAACGCCAGCCGCCGGATCCGGGGAGCCGGGGCTCGAAACGCCGGGCGCCGGGGCCGACGCCGGGGCCGACGCCGGGGCCGAACGCCGGGGCCGCCGCCGGGGCCGAACGCCGGGGCCGCCGCCGGGACCCGAACGCCGGGGGCCGCCTCAGCGGCCGCCCACGGCCGCCCGGGCCGTGAAGGCCCGCCGGTAGTCGGTCGGGGTCACGCCGACCCGGGCGGTGAAGTGGCGGCGCAGGTTGGTCGCGCTGCCGAGGCCGCTGCGCTCGCCGATCTGCTCGACCGGCAGGTCCGTCGCCTCCAGCAGCGACTGGGCGCGGGCGAGCCGCTGGTTGAGCAGCCACTGCAGCGGGGTGGTGCCGGTGGCGGCCTGCAGGCGGCGGAAGAAGGTGCGCGGGCTCATCCGGGCGCGTCGGGCCAACTCGTCCACCGTCAGCGGCTGTTCGAGGTTGGCGGTGGCCCACTGCAGGACCGGCGCGAGGCTGTCGTCGTCCGCGACGGGTACCGAGAGGTCCACGAACTGGGCCTGCCCGCCCGGGCGGTGGGCCGGGACGACGAGCTTGCGGGCCAGCTGGTTGGCCACGTGCGCGCCGAGGTCGCGCCGGACGAGGTGCAGGCAGAGGTCGAGGCCGGCCGCCACGCCCGCGCTGGTCAGCACATCCCCGTCGTCCACGTAGAGCACGCTGTCGTCCACGGTCACGGCCGGGTGGCGGCGGGCCAGGTCGGCGGTGTGCGACCAGTGCGCGGTGGCCCGGCGCCCGTCCAGCAGTCCGGCGGCCGCGAGGGCGAACGCGCCGGTGCACAGCGACACCATCCGCGCCCCGGCCCGCGCCGCGCGCCGCAGTTGCGCCACCAGCGCCGGCGGCACCTCGCGCTCGCCCGTCACGCAGGCGTCCGGCACCGAGGTGACGATCACGGTGTCCGCGTCGGCCAGCGCCTCCCAGCCGTACTCGGCGCGCAGCGAGAAGCCGAACCCGCCGGGCGGCCTGGGCGGCGCCTCGGCGTCCGGCGTCTCGGCGCAGAGCCGCAGCTCGTACCAGCGCTCGGCGAGCTCGGGCTGCGGGATGCCGAAGACGGCGCAGGCCATGCCGAGTTCGTAGAGGTCCCAGAGCGGGAGCTCGCTGTGGTCGAGGACGGCGACGGCCACGGTGCCGGGGCCGCGTGCGGGGGTGTGCGGTAAGGCGCTCATGCCCGGCAGCCTACTGGCAGGAATGGTGCGGCGAAGGGCAATCCTGCCACTGTCGGCGGTCACGCCGGGCGACGAGAGTGAGTGACGTCGATCAAGACCTCACCCCACCCGAGACCAGGGAGACCACCCCGTGCCGCTGAACCCGGCTCACCCCGCCGATGCCGCCCGCGAGCCCGTCACCGTCCTCGGCCTGGGCGCGATGGGCACCGCGCTCGCCGCCGCCTTCCTCGCCGCCGACCACCCCACCACCGTCTGGAACCGCTCCGCCGCCAAGGCCGAACCGCTGGTCGCCCGCGGCGCCGTCCGCGCCGCCACGCCGACCGACGCGGTCGCGGCGGGCCCGCTGATCGTCGCCTGCGTCCTCGACTACGACGCCCTGCGCGCCGTCCTCGCCGGCACCGCACACCTGCTGCCCGGGCGGACCCTGGTGAACCTCACCTCCGGCTCCCCCGAACAGGCCCGCGAGCTGGCCGACTGGGCCGCCGGGCACGGCCTCCACTACCTCGACGGCGCGATCATGATCACCCCGCCCGGCATCGGCGGCCCCGAGGCGACCCTGCTCTACGGCGGCGCACCCGAGGCGCTGGCCCGCCACCGCGACACCCTCGCCGTCCTCGGCGACCCGGTCGACCTCGGCCCGGACGCCGGGCTCGCCGGCCTCTACGACACCGCCCTGCTCGGCCTGATGTGGTCCTCGCTCAGCGGCTGGCTGCAGGGCGTGGCCCTGGTCGGCGCGGACGGCGTCCGCGCCACCGACTTCACCCCGGTCGCCACCCGCTGGCTGTCCGGCGCCGTGGCCGGCTTCATCGGCCGCTACGCCGCCCAGGCCGACGCCGGCCACTACCCCGGGGACGACGCCAGCCTCACCGTCCACCTCGCCGCGATGGAACACCTGCTGCACGCCGCCCGGGCCCGCGGCATCGACACCGCTCTGCCCGAACTCCTCGCCCGCCGGACCGAGGAGGCCATCGAGGCCGGCCACGGCGGCGACAGCTACGCCCGCCTGATCGAGGGGATCCGCCGGTGACCGCCGTCGCCCCGGCCTCCGCCGGCACCGACTGGCCCGCGCTGGTGACGGAGGCCGGCGCCCGGACCACCGGGCTGCTCGACCGGGGCGCCGACGCCGACTGGTCACGCCGCCCGGAGGGCGGCGACTGGACCTGCCGCGCGACCCTCGACCACCTCGCGCTCGGTGTCCTCGGCTACGCGGGCCTGCTGACGGCCCGTCCGGCCGACCGCTACGTCACCCTGTTCGGCTCGCTCGACCCGGCCGCGCCGATCCCGCACTGCCTGGAGGGCCTGCGCATCGCGGCCGCCCTGCTGGCCGGCGCGGTTCGGGACGCACCGGCGGACGCCCGGGCCTGGCACCCGTGGGGGCACTCGGACGGACCGGGGTTCGCGGCCATGGGGGCGGTCGAACTCCTCGTCCACGGCTCGGACCTGGCGAACGCGCTCGGCCTCGACCGGTCGGTGCCGGACGAACTCGCCGCCCCGGCCCTGGCCCGGCTGTTCCCGGCCGCCCCGACCGGCCACGCCCCCGGGGACACCCTGCTCTGGTGCACCGGCCGCATCGCCCTGCCGGGCCTGCCCAAGGTGTCCGCCGGAGCGTGGAGCTGGGACGGCCGGGTGCGGTGAGGCACCGCGGCCGGGTGCGCGCAGGGTGCGCGCAGGGTGCGCGCCGGGTCGGGGGCGGGCGGTCGGCTGCGCGGCCGCCGGCTGCACGGCGGTCAGCCGCGCGGCGTCCAGAAGGCGACCAGGCGGGCGGCACCGGGCTCGATCGCCTTCCAGGAGCCGTCGTAATCGAGCACCGCGACGGCCGAGGTGGGGAAGGCGTCGTTCATCCGGGCCATCAGGTCGCCCTCGGACTCGCCGGCGAGGGTGACCGCCAGGGCGTGGATCCCGGGGTTGTGGCCCACCAGCACCACGTCGTGCACCTCCTCGGACAACTCGGTGAGCAGGACGAGGAGTTCGCCGGGGCTGGCCGCGTAGATCCGCTCCTCGTAGGCGGTCCGGGGCCGCTCCGGCAGCTCGGGGACGACCAGCTTCCAGGTCTCCCGGGTGCGCACGGCGGTGGAGACCAGGGCGAGGTCCGGGGTGATGCCCGAACCCGCCAGCCAGCGGCCCGCCGCCGGCGCGTCCCGGCGGCCCCGTTCGGCGAGCGGGCGCTCGTGGTCGTCGATGACGTCGCTCCGCTCGGACTTGGCATGCCGGACCAGGACGATCCTGCGGGTTCGTTCGGTGCTCACGACGGTCTCCTCCTCCGCACGGCCGACAA
Organism: Kitasatospora sp. NPDC127111; assembly: GCF_042677465.1. Lineage (NCBI taxonomy): Bacteria > Bacillati > Actinomycetota > Actinomycetes > Kitasatosporales > Streptomycetaceae > Kitasatospora > Kitasatospora sp. NPDC127111. The sequence continues at coordinate 110,453 of NZ_JBHXTG010000016.1, read as the reverse complement.
ACAGGTGCCCGGCCGACGCTAGCCACCGCGCGCTCGCACCCCGGACCTGACATCCGCCCCTCACCCGAAAACATCCGCCCCTCACCCGAAAAGGCGAGGGGCGGATCGGGGAGGAGGGCCGACGGCGGGCGGGGCAGGATCGGAGGCGGAGGGCTGACGGCGAAGGGGCCGGGTGACCGGCGGGGCGTCAGCGGAAGGTGCGGAGGCGCAGGCTGTTGCCGACCACGAAGACCGACGAGAACGCCATCGCCGCGCCCGCGATCATCGGGTTGAGCAGGCCGGCCGCTGCCAACGGCAGGGCGGCGACGTTGTAGCCGAAGGCCCAGAACAGGTTGCTCTTGATGGTGGCCAGGGTGCGGCGGGAGAGCCGGATCGCGTCGGCGGCGGCCAGTAGGTCCCCGCGGACCAGGGTGAGGTCGCCGGCCTCGATCGCGGCGTCGGTGCCGGTGCCCATGGCGAGCCCCAGGTCGGCCTGGGCGAGCGCGGCCGCGTCGTTGACGCCGTCGCCGACCATCGCCACGACCCGGCCCTCGGACTGCAGCCGCCGCACGGTGGCGACCTTGTCCTCCGGCAGCACCTCGGCGATCACGTGCTCGGCCGCGATCCCGACCTCGGCGGCCACCGCCACGGCCACGGCGGCGTTGTCCCCGGTGAGCAGGACCGGGGTGAGACCCAGCCCGCGCAGTCGGGCGACGGCCTCGGCGCTGGTGGGCCGGACCGCGTCGGCGACCTCCAGCACCGCCCGCGCCGCGCCGTCCCAGCCGACCGCGACGACGGTCCGGCCGGCCGCCTCGGCCGCGGCCTTCGCGTCGCGCAGCGCCTCGGGCAGGTACTGCGACCAGTCGGCGAGCAGTCGCTCGCGGCCGACCAGCACCGCGTGCCCGTCCACCACGCCCTGGACGCCGAGGCCGGGGACGTTCTCGAAGCCCTCCACGGCGGGCAGTTCGCCGAGGCGGTCGAGCGCGGCGGCGGCGACGGCCCGGGCGATCGGGTGCTCGGAGGCGTGCTCCAGCGCACCGGCCAGGCGCAGCGCCTCCTCCTCGCTGACGCCGTCGGCGGTGTGGACGGCGAGCAGGGTCATCCGGCCGGTGGTGACGGTGCCGGTCTTGTCCAGGACGACGGTGTCGACCTTGCGGGTGGACTCGAGCACCTCGGGGCCCTTGATCAGGATGCCGAGCTGGGCGCCGCGCCCGGTGCCGACGAGCAGGGCGGTCGGGGTGGCCAGGCCGAGGGCGCACGGGCAGGCGATGATCAGCACGGCGACGGCGGCGGTGAAGGCGGCGCTCCAGCCCTCGCCGGTGCCGAGCCAGTAGCCGAGGGTGGCGAGCGCCAGGGTGATCACGATCGGGACGAAGACGGCGGAGATCCGGTCGGCCAGGCGCTGGGCGGCGGCCTTGCCGTTCTGCGCGTCCTCGACCAGCCGGGCCATCCGGGCGAGCTGGGTGTCGGCGCCGACCCGGGTGGCGCGGACCACCAGCCGGCCGCCGGCGTTGACGGTGGCGCCGGTGACGGTGGCGCCGACCGCGACCTCGACCGGCACGGACTCGCCGGTCAGCATCGAGGCGTCCACGGCCGAGGCGCCCTGTTCGACCACGCCGTCGGTGGCGATCTTCTCCCCGGGCCGGACCACGAACAGTTCGCCGACGGCGAGCTCGATGGTCGGGACGCGGACCTCGGTGCCGCCGCGCAGGACGGTGACGTCCTTGGCGCCGAGCTCCAGCAGCGCCTTCAGCGCGGCGCCGGCGGTGCGCTTGGAGCGGGCCTCGAAGTAGCGGCCGGCCAGGATGAACGCGGTGACGCCGGCCGCGGCCTCCAGGTAGATGTTGGACGAGCCGTCGCCGCGGGCGATGGTGAGCTCGAAGCCGTGCCGCATGCCGGGCATGCCGGCGTGGCCGAGGAACAGCGCCCACAGCGACCAGAGGAACGCGGCCCCGGTGCCGAGCGAGACCAGGGTGTCCATGGTGGCCGCGCCGTGGCGGGCGTTGGTCCAGGCGGCCCGGTGGAACGGCCAGGCGGCGTAGCTGACGACGGGCGCGGCGAGGGTCAGCGAGAGCCACTGCCAGTTGTCGAACTGCAGGGCCGGCACCATCGCCATCGCGATCACGGGGACGGCCAGCGCGAGTGCGGTGATCAGCCGCTGCCGCAGGGGGGCGAGTTCGTCGTCCGCGCCGTCCGGCTCCCCGGGGGCGGTCCCGGGGGCGGTCCCGGTGGCGGCGGGCCGGGGGAGGACGGCGGTGTAGCCGGTGGCCTCGACGGTGGCGATCAGGTCGGCGACCTCGACGCCTTCGGCGACGACCACCTTCGCCTTCTCGGTGGCGTAGTTGACGGTGGCCTCGACGCCGTCCATCCGGTTGAGCTTCTTCTCGATCCGGGCGGCGCAGGAGGCGCAGGTCATGCCGCCGATCTGGAGTTCCACCTCGGTGGAGGCGGGTGCCTGGGTGGTCATCTGGGGCTCCTCACGGGTCTCGCGGTGCTGACGGGTCGTGCTCGGAAGGTGATCGGCTGCCGGGGCGGCCGGGGCCCGGATACCCCCTGGGGGGTAGGGGGCCCCGGAGCCCGCGGGCGGGGGTCAGGCGCGTGCGGGGTCAGGCGCGGCCGGTCAGCTCGTAGCCCGCGTCGTCGATGGCGGCGCGCAGGGCCGCCTCGTCCGGCTCGGCGTCGGCGGAGACGGTGACCAGGCCGGCCCGCACGTCGACCGAGACGGCGGTGACGCCGGCCAGGGCGGAGACGGCCTTGCCGACGGCCTGCTCGCAGTGGCCGCAGGTCATCCCGGCGACCGCGTACACGGCGGTGACGGCGGCCGGGGCCGTCCCGACGGTGGCGGTGGTGGTGCAGGTGCCGTTGGTGGAGCAGCAGGACATGGGTTCCTCCGAGGGGTGGCAGGATGGCGCTGGAATACCCGGTGGGGGTATCTCGATGTGAGCTCAGTTATACCCATGGGGGGTATGCCGCGCAAGCCCCTCGATCCCTCTTGACCAGATACCCCCTGGGGGTATCTAATCCAGGGCGTCGAAGCGCACCGGAGCGCCCCCGCCCTACCACCCGAGGAGGCCCGCATGACCGGCTACCACGAGGACAAGGACCACGTCCTGCGCAGGCTGCGCCGCATCGAGGGCCAGGTCCGCGGGCTGCAGCGGATGGTCGACACCGGCGGCTACTGCATCGACGTCCTCACGCAGATCTCGGCCACCACGAAGGCCCTGCAGTCCGTCGCCCTGCACCTGCTCGACGACCACCTCGGCCACTGCGTCCAGGACGCCATCGCCCGCGGCGGCAGCGAGGCCGACGCCAGGATCACCGAGGCGTCGAACGCCATCGCCCGCCTGCTGCGCGCCTGAGCGCGGCCCCTCCCGCGCCCACCAACCACGTCAGAAGGAGCACCCGCCGTGAACACCGCCCTGAAGATCGCCGCCTTCGCCACCGGCCTCACCACCGCGTTCGGCGCCGCGTACGGGGTCGGCCACCTCACCGGCGACGGCCCGGCCCCGCGCCCGGCCGCCGCCGCTGCCCCCGTCTCCGCCTCCGCCTCCGTCGCCCACGCCGGGCACGGCGGCGAGGCGCCGGCCGCCGGGGCCGCTGCCACCGCCGGACCGGCCGACGCGGCCGGCGGCGGCCACCTGCCCGGTGGCCTCCAGATCTCCGAACGCGGCTACACACTCAGCCTGGACCACCCCTTCGTGACCGCCGGCGCCCCCACCGACCTGCGGTTCCGCATCCTCGGCGCGGACGGCAGGCCGGTCACCGACTACCGCCCCGCGCACGAGAGGGAGCTGCACCTGATCGTCGCCCCGCGCGACCTCGCCACGTTCCAGCACCTGCACCCCACCCGGGCCGCCGACGGCACCTGGAGCGCGACGGCCGCCCTGCCCGCCGCCGGCGAGTACCGGGTCTTCGCCGACTTCACCCCGGGCGGCGCCACCGAGGGCCTCACCCTCGGCGCCGACCTGCACGCCGCCGGCGACCTGCGCCCCGCGCCGCTGCCCGAACCGGGGCGCACCGCCACCGTGGACGGCTACACCGTCACCCTGGGCGGCGACCTCACGCCCGGCCGGCCCGCCCGGCTCACCCTCGGCGTCACCCGGGACGGCCGGCCGGTCACCGACCTGCAGCCCTACCTCGGCGCCTACGGCCACCTGGTCGCGCTGCGCGCCGGCGACCTGGCGTACCTCCACGTCCATCCGGAGAGCAGCACGCCCGGGCCGGAGGTCGCCTTCACCAGCACCGCGCCCAGCCCGGGCACCTACCGGCTCTTCCTCGACTTCAAGCACGGGGACACCGTCCGCACCGCCGCCTTCACCGTCACGGTCGGCACGGACGCGGGCACGGGCACGGGCGCGGACGCGGGCTCACAGGCGGGGGCGGCGGCGTCCGCACCCGCAGCGCCGGTCGCTCCGGCCGCCCCCGCCGTGCCGGCGCCGGAGGGCCACCGGCACTGAGCGGCCGCCGGGGCCCGGCCGCGGCGCCCCGGCCACAAATTCGCCCCGGCACCGGCGCCTCAGCCGTAACGCTTCAGCAGCTCCCCGACGTACTCCTCCAGCCGGCCGGTGAGCAGCTCCGGGGTCAGGTCCGCCCGGCCCAGGTCGCGCCAGCTGACCCCGACCTTCTCCGCGTCCGGTGCGAAGGCCAGCGCGTCGAGCAGCCGCCAGTACAGGTGATCGGCCGGGTCCTCGGCCAGTTCCCCGCCGGCCGCCCGGTAGCGGTCGGCGAACTCCAGCCCGGTCGGTACGCCGTGCAGCAGGGCCAGCGCGGTGGAGCAGTGCGCGACGTCCAGGTCGGCCGGGCCCCACGAGGTCTCCACCCAGTCGACCACGCCGGTGATCCGCAGCCCCTCCCCCTCCTCCTCCGCGCCGAACAGCACGTTGCCCGGGTGGTAGTCGCGGTGCAGGAACCGGCCCCGGAAGGCCGGCGGCGGACGGCGGATGACCTCGACGGCCCGCTCCCACACCCCGGGACGCGCGCTCCCCCCCGGGCGCCGGACGCCCTCCGCGGTCACCCATGCCTGGTAGTCGCGCGGCCGCTCGTGCTCCGGCACGTCGAGGCGGTGGATCCGGACCAGCTGCTCGGCGAGCAGCCGGCAGCGCTCGTCCAGCCGCTCACCGTCCACCCGGACGGCACCGGGCAGCACGGTCATCAGCAGCGACGGGTAGGCGCAGAACTCGCCCGTCGCGTCCACCCCGCGCAGGGTGGCCGCGGGTACGCCCGTGCCGTCCGCGGCGAGCCTGGTGAGGATGGCCGCCTCGCGGGTGAGCAGGCCTTCCGCGTGCCGGAGGTAGAACGGCCGGACGAACGAGCGGAGCACCAACTCCCCCGGCCCGTCCGGCCCTTCGATGTCCAGACGGCGCATGTCCGAGGTGAAGCCACCGCGTAACCGGGTGTTCCCGGTCACCCTGCTGCCGCCGGCCAGCTGCGCCTCGACCCACGCCCAGGTCGCGGCCTGGTCCCGCCCGGTCCCGTCCGCTGTCACGTGTTCGCTCATGGCCCGCCAGCCTAGGTGTACCAACCACGGGGGTTGGTGCGGGGTTCACGGCGTGGACGAATGGGCCCACGCCAGGCCCTACCGCACCGAACAGGAACGCCGCGACGCCTACCCCGCCTGGCTCCACACCTACAATCACCACCGCGGACACACCGCACGCGCAGGCAGACCACCCGCCAGCCGCGTCCCCAACCTCACGGGGCAGAACACCTAGGGCGTGGGCGTCCGGGGCGCCGTGGCCGCCGGCCGAGCCGGTCAGGCCGGTCGGCGCCCTGAGTCAGCGCCGGGGATCAGCGCCCGGGGCGGCCCCGGCGGGCGCCGCCGGACTTGCCGGCCCCGGGCTTGGCCCCGCCGGACCGGCCGCCGCCCGCCCGCCCGGCGCCCGGCTTCCCGGTGCCGCCGCTCCGGCCGGCCGCCGCCTTCCCGCCCGCCGTCTTCCCGCCGGCCGCCTTGCCGCCCGTCGCCTTCCCGCCGGCCGCCTTGCCCCCCGGCTTCGCGGACGGCTTGCCGCCCGCCTGCTGCTGCTTCGGCTGGGCGGGCGCCGCAGTCTGGGCGCGGCCGCGCGAGCTGTTCACCGTCCGCCCGCGGACGATGCCGATGAACTCCTCCACCAGGTCGGTCGTCCGGTCCTGCGGCCAGGAGAGCGCCACCTGCGACTGCGGCGCATCCGGCACCGGCCGGTACGTGAGGTCCCGGCGGTGGTGCAGCCGGGCGAGCGACTGCGGGACGAGCAGCACGCCGACGTTCGCGGCCACCAGCTCGATCGCGTCACCCGTCGTCGCCGGCCGCTCGATCGCGGGCCGCCCCGGCAGGGTCTGCCAGCCGAGCGCGTCGTCCATCGGGTGGAAGACGATCTCGTCGGCGAGGTCCGCGACCGGCACCTCCTCGGCCGCCGCCAGCCAGTGGTCCTTCGGGAAGACGACCACCGTGGTCTCGGTGTACAGCGGGATCGCGCTGAGGCTGTCCCGGTCGACCGGCAGCCGGACCAGCCCGGCGTCCGCAGCCCCGCCCAGCAGCGTCGGCTCGCCCTCCTCCACCGGCACCGCGACCAGGGTGAGCGGGACGTCCGGAAGCCGCTGCTCCCAGACGCGCGCCCACTTACCGGGCGTCACGCCCGGAACATACGCCAGTCGGAACGAGGGGTTCGCCTGCATCTCTGTCACGCAGCAAGGCTACCGACCGTGACCGGGGCCGCCACTCACTCGCTTACCCTTATGACCATGACATCGCTCAAGCCGAAGACCACCCAGACCATGAAGCCGGCCACGGCGGCCAAGAAACTGGGCATCTACCTCGACGCCGCCCCCGCCGACTTCCGGGAGGGCGTGGTTTCCCGCGAGGAGCTGAACGCCCTGCAGGCCGAGCCGCCGGCCTGGCTCCAGGAGCTGCGCCGCAACGGCCCGCACCCGCGCCCGGTCGTCGCCGCCAAGCTCGGCGTCTCGATCGCCGGCCTGGCCCGCGGCGGGGTCACCGAGGCCCTCACCACGGAGCAGATCGACGCCCTGAAGCAGGAGAACCCGTCCTGGCTGGAGCGCGAGCGCGCCGTCCAGGCCGAGGTCCGCAAGGAGACCGTGCGGATCAAGGAGAAGCACGAGAAGGAGCAGCAGAAGCAGGCCGCCGCCCCGGCCGCGCCCGCCAGGAAGCGCTGACCCGGGCCGCGCACCACCGACGCCGCCGCACCGGCACCGACCGGGCGGCGGCGCGCGCCGTTCTCGGGCCGCTCTCGCGCCGTTCGGGGCCGTTCCCGCGCCGTTCGGGGGCCGTTCCCGCGCCGTTCGGGGGCCGTTCCCGCGCCGCTCGCGGGGGGCCGGGAGGGCGCCCCAGCGGCCGGGAGGGCGGCCCGGGCGGTGCCGTCAGGGCTGGTCGTACCAGGAGAAGGCGGCGATCCGCCAGCCCTCCGGGGTGCGGACGAACTGGATGGTCTTCGTCCCGGTGCCCTCGTACGGCTCGCCGTTCAGGATGCCCGACTTGCGGTACTCGCCGAAGCGCGAGGCGATGTCGCCCGCGATCTCGGTCCGCTCCGAGGTCTCCCACTCGGAGAACTCCACCAGCCGCCCGTCGCTGAGCAGTTGCTCGCGGGGCGCGATGAACTCGTCCACGGTGTAGACCGTGTAGTTCGGGCCGGTCACGACGATCACGGCGCCCGGGAGGAGCAGCCGGCGCAGCCGGCCCACGTCGGCGGACTTACCGCCCCGGTTGTCGAAGGACCCGAAGAACTCGGCGGTCAGCGCGTCAATCTCCACCTTGGACATGATCAGACGGTAACAGTGCAATGGCACCCTGCGGCAGGGGGGCGCCCGCGAAGGAGTGCGTCTGGCGGAGGGGGTGCACCTGGATGCACCCCCTCCGGGCAGCTACCCGCAATGGCCCGCACCCCCGCGCCCGGCAGAGTCGACGGCGACGCGTCCGACGGCGACGCGGACGGACCGGACGAGCGGGGGCCAGGCGACATGCGTGCATGGAAGGCGGAAGCGGGGGTGTTCCTCGCCGTCGCGTTCGTGGCGGCAGGAGCGTTGGGGGCGGTTCAGCCCGCGACGGGGATTCCGACGGAGGTCGTCCAGCTGACCCAGTTCGGCCCCGCCGCCGGGGTGGTGACGGTGGCCCTGCTGTGGCCCTCCCGGATCCGGCACCGGCTCGCCGGCGCCCTGCCCGCCCGGCGGACCCCGGGCGGGGCGGAGCGGCGGCCGGGACGGGGGCTGTGGCTGCTGCTCACCGCACCGCTGATCATCGCCCTGAGCGCGGGCGCGTACGCCGTGACGGCCCCGGACGGCACCGCCCGGTCGACCGGCCCGGGCTCGCTCGGACACCCCTTCGCGTTGATCGTGGTGGCCCAACTGGTGGGCGCCTGCGGCGAGGAGATCGGCTGGCGCTGCCTGTTCCAGCCGCTGGTGCGGACGCGGTTCGGCCCGGTGACGGCCTCCGCCCTGGTGGGGGTGGTGTGGGGCGTCTGGCACGTCCAGGTCTTCGCCCAGGCCCCGGCCTACGCCGCCGGGTTCCTGCTCGCCACCGTGGCGATGTCGGTCCTCCTCGGGCTCGGCCTGGAGCACGTCCGCGCCAACCGCCTGCTGCTCGCGGGCGGCTTCCACACCCTGGTCAACCTCGGGATGCTGCTCTTCATGGACGAGGAGTCCGGCGCGGTGGCGCCGATGCTGTTGTTCGGCGGGGCGTGCCTGCTCGCGGCCGTGCCGTGGGTGCTGCGGGCGCCGGCGGATAGGATCCTGACGGCGCCGCACGGGGCGCGCTGAGGACATGGAACGACGGGTGGTCATGGCGGCGGGGGACGGACGCCCTGATGGCGGCCGGACCGCGGTGCGGCACGGACGGACCGCGGTGCGGCGCGGCTGGGTGGCCGCCGGGCGGTGCCAACTGCTGTCGCTGGCCGCCTTCGCGGTGACCGCGGCCGGCGGGCTCGTGGTGGGCGCGCTGCTCCTGCTCCCCGTCGGCCTGGGCCGCGCCCTGCTGCCGCCCGCCGCGACGGCCCTGCGCCGGCTCTCCGACCGCCACCGCTCCTGGACCGCCCGCTGGACGGGCACCCCGATCAGCCCGCCCGAGCCACTCGGCGGGGACGCCGCCCGGGACGGCCGCCGCCGGGCGGCCCGCATCCTCGGCGACGAGGGTTTCTGGCACGACCTCGGATGGGCCTGGCTGGAACCGTGGACCGGCGGGCTCCTCGTCGCGCTCCCGCTCGCGCTCATCCACTACGGGCTGTTCGGCGCACTGGTGCAGCCGTTCGTCTGGCCGCTCCTGGGCGACGGCAACTGGTACGCCTTCGTCCCCGTCGAGTCCACGGCCACCATGCTGGCCGCCCTGGTCCTCGGCCTCGGGTTCGTCGCGGCAGGCGTCCGGCTCGCACCCACCGCCCTCGACTGGCACGCCCGTTGGAGCCGGCGGGTGCTCTCCGCGCCGTACCGCACCGAGCTCGAGCGCCGCATCGAGCACCTCACCGACACCCGCGCCGACGCGCTCGACACACAGGCGGCCGAACTCCGGCGCATCGAACGGGACCTGCACGACGGGGCGCAGGCCCGGCTGGTCGCCCTCGGCCTGACCCTGGACCGGGCCACCCTGCTCCTCGACACCGACCCGCGGGCCGCCCGCGCGCTGCTGGACGACGTCCGCGCCACCTCGTCCCGGGCTCTGCAGGACCTCCGCGACCTGGTCCACGGCATCCACCCGCCCGTCCTCGCCGACCGCGGACTCGGCGACGCCGTCCGGTCCCTGGCGCTCGACAGCTTCCTCGACGTCCACGTCGAGGCCCACCTGCCCGACCGGCTGCCCGCCCCGGTCGAGTCCGCCGCCTACTTCGCGGTCGGCGAGCTGCTCGCCAACGCCGGCAAGCACTCCGGCGCCCGCGAGGTCAGGATCCGCCTGGAGCACACCGGCCCCGCGCTGCGCATCACGGTCGGCGACGACGGCCGCGGCGGGGCCGACCCCGCCCGGGGCAGCGGGCTGCACGGCATCCGGCGCAGGCTGAGCGCCTTCGACGGAGCCCTCGCCCTGGACAGCCCGCCGGGCGGCCCGACCACCGCGACCCTGGAGATACCGTGCGCGTCGTCCTCGCCGAAGACCTCTTCCTGCTCCGGGACGGGCTGACCCGCACCCTCCGGGAGCACGGCTTCGAGGTGGTCGCGGCCGTCGACAACGGCCCGGCCCTGCTGCGCGCCCTGCGCGAGGAACAGCCGGACGTCGCCGTGGTCGACATCCGCCTGCCGCCGACCTTCACCGACGAGGGCCTGCGGGCCGCCCTGGAGGCCCGCCGCCTCCGCCCGGCCTTTCCCGTCCTGATCCTCTCCCAGTACGTCGACCAGCTGTACGCCCACGAGCTGCTGGCCGGCGGCCAGGGCGCCATCGGCTACCTGCTCAAGGACCGGGTCACCCACACCGCCCAGTTCGTCAACGCCGTCCGGACCGTGGCGTCCGGCGGCACCGTCATGGACCCGCAGGTCATCGCCCGCCTGCTGGCCCGCAGCGACGCCCGCGGCAACACCGCCGACCTCACGGCCCGCGAGCACGACGTACTCAAGCTGATGGCCGAGGGCCGCTCCAACGCCGCCATCACGCACACCCTCCACATCAGCGAGAGCGCCGTCGCCAAGCACACCGCGAGCATCTTCGCCAAGCTGCGCATCGAGGCCTCCGCCGACGACAACCGCCGCGTCCTTGCCGTCCTCGCCTACCTCAAGCGCTGATTCCGACCCCCGGCAGGCCGGTGACAACCCCGTCGAGGGCGTGCGAGCAGAGGCAGTCGCGGGTGGTGGGCAGGTTGCCGAGGGCGGTGAACAGGACGGTGCGCAGGCGGTCGACGTTGCGGGCGAAGACCTCCAGGACTTCGGCGTGGGTGACGCCCTCGCCGCTCTCGACGCCCGCGTCGAGGTCGGTGACCAGGGCCAGCGAGGTGTAGCAGAGGCCGAGTTCGCGGGCGAGGACGGCCTCGGGGTGGCCGGTCATGCCGACCACCGACCAGCCGTTGGCGGTGTACCAGCGGGACTCGGCCCGGGTGGAGAAGCGCGGGCCCTCGATCACCACCAGGGTGCCGCCGTCGACCGGCTCCCACGCGGCGCCGCGGGCGGCGTCCAGCGCCACCGCCCGCCCCGCCGGGCAGTACGGGTCGGCCATCGACACGTGCACCACCTCCGGCACCGTGCCGTCCGGCAGGGGCAGGCCGTCGTAGTAGGTCTGGACCCGCCCCGAGGTGCGGTCGACGAACTGGTCCGGGACGAGCAGCGTGCCCGGCCCGTACTCGGGACGCAGGCCGCCGACCGCGCACGGCCCGAGCACCTGCCGCACACCCAGCGCGTGCAGGGCCCAGAGGTTGGCGCGGTAGTCGATGCGGTGCGGCGGGATCCGGTGACCCCGCCCGTGCCGGGGCAGGAACGCCACGCTGCGCCCGGCGACCTCGCCGAGGAAGAGCGAGTCACTCGGCGGCCCGTACGGGGTGTCGACGGAGACCTCGGTGACGTCGTCCAGCAGCGCGTAGAGGCCGGAGCCGCCGATCACGCCCAGTTCCGCGCGCGGGGCCGTGCCGGTCGCGTACCGATGGGGCGTCATGTCCGCCATGTCGATGAACCTTTCCTCCGGGAGCTGGCCCCGGCCAGCCTAGGGCGTGCCCCGGGCGGTCGGCCGGAACCGTTCGGGGGCGCCCACGCCTCCATATGACGGTGGACTACATATGACTTTCCCCGGCCGGTCCGGTATACATACTCGGTATGCAGGCCCGGTCCGGCCGGGGGACGTTCCACCGCCGGCCGCCGGCCTCCGTCGTCATGCCACTTCCCGAGGGGGACCACCCATGCCTCAGACCAGTCCCGTGCCTGCGACCGGTCCCGTGCCCCGGCCCACTCCGTCCGGGAGCGCCGTCCGACCGGTGCTGCACCTGGACCACGTCACCCGGGTCCACGGCCAGGGTGCCGCCGAGGTCCAGGCGCTGCGCGGGGTCGACCTGAAGGTCCACCCCGGCGAGTTCGTCGCCGTGATGGGCCCGTCCGGGTCCGGCAAGTCCACCCTGCTGACCCTCGCGGGCGGCCTGGACAGCCCGACCAGCGGCCAGGTCCTGGTCGAGGGCGTCGCCCTCGGCGGCCTCACCCGCAAGAAGCTCGCCGAGGTGCGCCGCCGCTCCGTCGGCTACGTCTTCCAGGACTACAACCTGATCCCGGCGCTCACCGCCGCCGAGAACATCACCCTCCCCCGCGAACTCGACGGCTCCGCGGGGCGGGTGACCCGCCGCGAGGCGATCGCGGCACTGGAGGAGCTGGGCATCCCGGAGCTCGCCGACCGCTTCCCCGACGACATGTCCGGCGGCCAGCAGCAGCGCGTCGCCATCGCCCGCGCCCTGATCGGCGACCGCCGCCTCGTCCTCGCCGACGAACCCACCGGCGCCCTCGACTCCACCACCGGCGAGGCCGTCCTCGCCGTCCTGCGCGCCCGCTGCGACGCCGGCGCCGCCGCCATGATGGTCACCCACGAACCCCGCCACGCCGCCTGGGCCGACCGCGTCGTCTTCCTCAGCGACGGCCGGATCGTCGACGAGAGCTTCGGCCAGGGCCCCGACGTCCTGCTGCGGATGGCCGCCCGCCACGGCCGCACCCACCGGGCCGACGGGATCGGGGCCGCCCGATGAGGCTCCGATCGCTCAAGGTCGCGCTGCGCGTCGCCCGCCGCGACGCCCTGCGCGCCAAGGGCCGCAGCGCCCTCGTCGTCGCCATGGTCGCCCTGCCCGTCCTCGGCGTCGCCGGCGCCGACGTCGTCCACCGCAGCGGCCAGCTCACCCCGGCCGAGCGGGCCGAGCGGCTGCTCGGCGGGGCCGACGCGTACGTCACCGCGTACGCGCCCGGCAGCACCGTCCACCAGGCCCCGTTCGCCGAGGACGGCGCCTACGCCGTCGCGCCCAGGCCGAACGAGGCGCCGACGCCGGAACAGGCCCGCGGCGCCACCGCCGTCCCCGCCGAGCTGCTGAAGGAGCTCCTGCCCGGCGCCGTCCTGCTGCCGGCCTCCCCCGGGCCCACCGCGAGCGCCGCCTCCCACGACGGCCTGCTCCAGACCGACACCGCCGAGGCCGACCTGGCCGACCCGGCCTGGCGGGGCCGGATCGACCTGGTCGAGGGCCGGGCGCCCAAGGCCCCGCACGAGGCGGCCGTCACCCGCGCCTTCCTCCGCGAATCCGGGCTCGGCCTCGGCTCCAGCACCACCCTCAAGGGCCTGGAGAAGACGCCGTTCACGCTGACCGGCGTGGTGGAACACCCCGGCGACCTCGACAAGATCGAGTTCGTCGGCCGTCCGGGCGAGGTGATCGAGCCGCTCGCCGCCCTCACCCCGGCCGCCAAGCCGCCGACCGGCGTCTCCGAACAGGCCGCCGACAAGGCGTCCTGGCTGGTCCGGCTCCCCGCCGGCCAGGTACTCGACCGGTCGGGCGTCCAGCGGCTCAACGCGCACGGGTTCACCGCCACCTCCCGCACCGTCGCGGTCGACCCGCCCGCCGGGGCCGCGGACTCCTACCGCGGCCCGTCGGCCGGCCCCGGCGACGCGGCGAGCGGCTCCGGCCGCCGGAACACCGTCGTCGTGGCCGCCACCGTCGCCGCCATGGCCCTGCTGGAGGTGGCCCTGCTCGCCGGACCGGCCTTCGCCGTCGGCGCCCGCCGCTCCCGCCGCCAGCTGGCCCTGCTCGCGGCCACCGGCGGCGATCGCGGGCACGTCGCCGCCGTCGTGCTCGCCGCCGGCCTGGTGCTCGGCCTGGCCGGTGCGGTGGCCGGCGTCCTGCTCGGCACCGGCCTGGTCGCGGTGCTCCGGCCGTGGATCGAGGAGACCGCCGGCAGCCGGTTCGGCCACTTCGGCCTGGAGGTCACCGACCTCGCGGCGATCAGCGCCGTCGGCCTGCTCACCGCGCTGCTCGCCGCCGCGCTGCCCGCCCTGCAGGCCGCCCGGCAGAGCGTCACCGCCGGTCTCCACGACCGCGACACCGTACGGCCGCCGAGCCGCCGGACCAGCGCCCTCGGCGTCGTGCTCCTCGTCGCGGGCGCGGCCACCGCCCTGCTCGCCGTCGGCACCGACGACGGCACCGGGCGCGGCATCGCCGTCCTGGCCGGTCTCGACCGGATGACGCTGATGGTGCTGGCCGGCTCGGTCGCCGCCGAACTGGGCCTGCTCCTGCTCACCCCCCTGCTGGTCGCGCTCTGCGGCCGGCTCGCCCGCCACCTGCCGCTCAGCGGCCGGCTCGCGCTGCGCGACTCCGCCCGCCACCGCGGACGCACCGCCCCCGCCATCGCCGCCGTGATGGCCGCCGTGGCCGGTGCCGTCGCCGTCGGCCTCTACACCGGCAGCACCGAGGCGCGGGACCGCGCGGCCTACCGGCCGTTCACCCCGGTCAACGCCGTCACCCTCGCCGTCACGCCGGACGACCCGCAGCTCCCCCGGCTGCGCTCGGCCGTCGAGCAGGACATCCCCGGCCTCGGCGAACGCGCCGACCTCGCCCAGGCGTTCTACTCCTGGTGCGCGGGCTGCTCCAGCACCGTCACCGTCAAGGGCGGCGGCGGCCTGCACGGGCCGAGCACCCTCGTCGTCGGCGACGCGACCGCCCTGCGCAACGCCTTCGCCCTGCGCGACCCGGCCGCCGAACAGGCGCTCGCCGCGGGCAAGGCCGTCGTCTTCGACCCCGGGCAGGTCCACGACGGCAAGGTGCTGCTCCAGCTCACCGGCGGGTTCACCGGCGGCGCGCAGCCGGGCTCCGGCGCGACGCAGGAGATCCGGGAGATCGCCGTCGACGCCGTCGCGGTCCCGAACCAGGACGCCGCCCGGTACGGGACCGGCGTGGTCGGCGCCGCGACCATGCAGCGCCTCGGCCTGGCCGTGAAGCCCGTGGGCGCGGTCTGGCTGCCCGCCTCCGCGCCGGACCACCGGGCCGAGCAGCGGGCCGCCGCCACCGCCGACCGGCTGGCGCCGCTGGCCCGGCTCGACGTGGAACGCGGCTACCGGCCCAAGGGCGACCTGCCGGCCCTCGCCCTCACCGGCTTCGCCGCCCTGGTCGTTCTCGGCGCCGCCTGCATCGCCACCGGTCTCGCCGCCGCCGACTCCCGGCGCGACCAGGCCACCCTGGCCGCCGTCGGCGCCCCGCCCGGCATCCGCCGCCGGCTCTCCGGCGTCCAGTGCGCGCTGATCGCCTTCCTGGGCGCGGCGCTCGGCACCGTCAACGGGTTCGTGCCCGCGCTCGCCCTGCTCCAGGCGAAGGCCGTCGACCTGCCGGGCGCGACCAGCCCGGTCGTCGTCCCCTGGGCCGGGATCGCGCTCACCGCGCTCGTCCTCCCGCTGTTCGCCGGCCTGCTCGCCGCCGCGTTCACCCGCTCCCGCATCCCGCTCACCCGCCGCCTCGGCTGAGGCCCGGCAACCCGCGGACCGTCCCCCGGCGGCGCACCCCGACCGGGGCGCGCCGCCGGCGCCGTACCGCTGACGGGCCACCAGCCGCCGGGCCTCCCGGCACCGGGCCCGCCGCACCGGGCCTGGGCACCGGGCCCGCCGCACCGGGCCTCAGAGCTCGGCCTCCGGCGGCAGGCGGTGGACGCCGGGCAGGTGGGTGTCGAGTTCGCCGGGCTCGAACCGGCACATGCCGACGGCGTGCCAGAACTCGCCGACCACGTCGCCCTCGTACTTGTAGGCGCCGGAGGGGAGCAGGGCGGCCCAGCCGTCGGGGGCGCCGAGCAGCGTGGCGCGGAGGGTGGGCAGGCCGCCGGCGGGGACGTTCCAGAGCCGGACGGTGCCGTCCTCCCCGCCGCTGGCGAGCAGCGAGCCGTCGGGGCTGAAGGTGACGGCGAGGATCCGGCCGGTGTGGCCGCGCAGGTGGCCGAGGTCACGGCCGGTGTGCGGGTCCCAGAGGCGGACGACGCGGTCGTCGCCGGCCGTGGCGAGCAGCGGGCGGCGGGGGTGCGCGGCGGCCGTCCAGAGCCGGCCGACGTGGCCGCCGAGCCGGTGGCGGGCGGCGCCGTCGGACCAGATCACCGCGTCGCCGTCCCAGGAGGCGCTGGCCAGCCAGGAGTGGCCGTCCGGGGCGAACTCGACCGCGTAGACCCGGTCGTGGTGGCCTTCGAGCTGGGTCGCGATCCGGCCGGTCGCGACGTCCCAGATCCGGACCCGGCTGTCGTCGCAGCCGGTGGCCAGCCGGCGGCCGTCGGCGCTGAAGGCGATGGAGCGCACCCGGCCGCGGTGTTCCCGCAGGGTGGCGACGTGCGCGCCGGTGCTGCGGTACCAGATCCGGACGGTGTCGTCGTCGTTGGCCGTGGCGACGAGGACGCCGTCGGTGCTGAAGGCCTCCGCCCAGACGTGCTCGGTCTCGACGTCCATCTCGCGCAGGTACTCGCCGCTGAGGGCGTTCCACAGGTAGAGGTCGCCGTCGTTGCTGGCGGTGGCCAGCAGCGGTCCCTCGGGGCTGAACCGCGCGGAGACCAGCCGACTGCTGCGGGCCGCGAGCTCCCTGGTCCGGCGGCCGGTGGCCGGCTCCCAGAGCCGGACCACGCCGTCGTTGCCGCCGGCCGCCAGCAGGGTGGCGTCGCCGTTGAAGGAGAGCGAGCCGATCCGCCGGCCGTGGCCGCGCAGCAGCAGCCGGCTGCGGCCGGAGCCGGGCTCCCAGAGCCGGACGGCGCCGTCGTTGCCACCGGTGACCAGCAGCGTGTCCGGCTCCGTCCCGGGCGCCTCGCCCGGCCCGTCGCCCGCGTCCCCCGCCGCGCCCCGGTCCGCGGGACGGAACTCGCAGGCCCAGACCGAGCCCCGGTGCTCGGGCGGCTGCCGGCGCAGCGGCGTCACCTCCCGCCCGGCGCCGCGGACCGCGGGGCCGACCCGCCAGACCCGGACCGCGCCGTCGCTGTCCCCGGCCGCCAGCCGGGTGCCGTCGGCGTCGAAGGCGACCTGGTAGACCGCGCCGGCGCAGCCCTCCAGCCGGCCGGCCGCCGTCCCGTCGAGCGGGTTCCAGAGCCGGACCTGCCCCTCGGTGTCGCCGCTGGCGAGCAGGTCCCCGGCGGGGTGGAAGGCGAGCGTGTAGACCCGGCCGCCGTGGCCGGTGAGGGAGTGCCGCGGCCGCCGCCGCGCGAGGTCCCAGATCCGGACGGTGCCGCCCTCGACGCCGTCCACCCCGCCGTCGCCGGTGGCCAGCACCGCGCCGTCGGGGCTGAACGCCGCCCGGTACACCGCGCCCCGGTGGCCGGGGAGTTCGGCCTCCAGCCGGCCGCTCGCGGTCGACCAGACGCGGACCGCCCCGGCCCGGTCGCCGGTGACCAGCCGGGAGCCGTCCGGGCTGAACACCGCGGTGTAGGCGGGCGCGGCGTGGCCGGGGAGGCTGCGCAGCAGGCGGCCGGCGGAGGTGTCCCAGAGCGTGACGGTGCCCTCCGCGTCGCCGGTGGCGAGCAGGGTGCCGCCGGCTCCGAGCGAGACCGGCCAGACGCCGGCGGGGTGCACGTCGAGGCGGTGCCGGCACTCGCCGGAGACCGGGTCCCAGAGCCGGACGGTGCCGTCGGCGCTGCCGGTGGCCAGCACGTCGCCGGCGAACTTCACCGCGTAGACCCGGCCGATGTGGTCCTTGAGCGTGCGCAGCGCCACGCCGGTGACGCCGTCGCAGATCAGCACCGAGCCGTCGTCGCTGCCGACGGCGAGCAGGTGGCCGTCCACGCTGAAGGCGACCGGCTCGGGCAGCCGGGTGGTGCGGACGTCGAAACCGTAGGGGACGCCGACCTCGGAGGGCCGGAAGCCGGCCTCGACGGGCAGGCCGGGGGCGACGGCGGCGGCGCGCAGTTCGGGCGCCGCGAGCACGCGGGGATCGGTGACGGCGGAGATCAGCGCGGCGCGCTGCCAGCGGCTGCCGCGCAACCGGGCACCGCGCAGGTCGGTGCGGATCAGCCGGGCGCCGCGCAGGTCGGCGTCGCGCAGGTCGGCCCCGCTGAGGTCGGCCGCGTCCAGCCGGGCGCCGACCAGGCGGGCGCCGCGCAGGGAGGCACCCGCCAGGTTGGCACCGAGCAGCCGGGCGTCGGTGAGGTCGGCGCGGCTCAGGTCCACGCCGGAGAGGTCGCGGTGCGAGAGGTCCTCGCCGGCCAGGGCGGCGCCGCGCAGGTCGGTGTGCGCGGGGACGCGCAGCCGGGCCAGCACCTTGACGGCGTTGGAGCGCGCGGTGTCGTCCGCCCCCGGGGTGGGGCCGCCGCCGTCCAGGACCGACTGGGCCCAGCGCTGGCAGACCTGGTGGTCGGCGAGGTCGCAGAGGAACTCGACGGCCAGCCGGCTGAGCGGGCGCCGGGCGAGCAGCTCCGGCCGGCCCGCGCCGAGGCCGGCCGCCGCGGCCCGGGCGACCAGCCACTCGACCACCGAGCCGTGGATGAACTGGAACATGCCCTCGTCGGAGCGGACCAGCAGCGAGCCCGAGCCGACCGCGTGGGCGACCTGCGGGGTGGGCAGCGCGGTCTCCGCCAGGCCGTTCAACACCCCGGCGATGTCCAGCAGTTCGTCGTACGGCATGGCGCCCCGGCCGCTCTCCCAGAGCCGCAGCGCGAGCAGGGTGACGGCCTCCCAGAGCTGGTCCAGGCCGAGGCCGGGCGCGGCGCCCGGGCCACCGTGGCCGCGCTGCTCCTCGAACCGCAGCCAGGCGGTGAACACCTCCTGGTAGAGGCCGGCGGCGCTGAGCGCCCGGCCGGCGCCGGCCACCGCCCGCAGCCGGTCGTGGTCGAGGTCGGCGACGAAGCTGAGCAGCCGCGGGTTGCGGCAGAGGGCGAGCAGGTCGGGGATGGCCTCCAGGAGCCGCATCCGGCGGTCGGCGGCGGTCTCGTCGCCGTACCGGTTGACCAGGTAGCCGCGGATCTGGGCGGTGGTGAAGTCCTGGACGGCGAGCAGGCGGCGCTGCGGGAGCAGGCCGACCCGTTCGCCGAGCGCGGTGAGCACCTGCTCCTGGGAGCTGAAGTGCTGGGTGCGGCTGCTGACCACGATCTTGGCGCTGTCCACGGCGGCGTCGAGCAGCACCTGAAGGTGGTCGGCGGCCCGCTCGTAGCTGACCCGGTTGAGCAGCTCGTCGAAGCCGTCGAAGAGCAGGACGATGCGGCCCTGCCGGAGCATGTAGCGGAAGGCCCGCAGGTCGATGGTGTCGATGCCGTGGGCGGTCAGGTGGGCGGCCACCAGGCCGTCGAAGGAGTGCGCCTTGTCGAGTGCGCTGAGTTCGATGAACAGCGGTGTCAGGTGCGGGAGTTCGGTGGGGATGCGGCGGGCCAGCTCGCGCAGGGCGAAGGTCTTGCCGTGGCCGAAGTCGCCGAGCAGCAGCAGGAAGCGGCCGTGGTCGGACTCCAGCAGCCGGAGCATCTCGTCCACCAGGCCCTCGCGTTCGGCGCCGCCGGGGCGCTCGGCGTCGCGGTAGCGCTGCGGCAGGTACAGGCCGGGCTGGTACTGGCTGTCGGTGCTGAGCCGTTCGCTCTGGGCGGCGACGTAGCCGCTCAGGTCCAGCAGTCCCTGGAACTCCAGGAAGCTGCGCAGCCGGACGCCGCGGCGCCGGGCCCGGTCGCGCAGTTCGCGCGGCGGCGGCGGTCCGTCGTACACGAGTTCGGCGTCGGGGGCGGTGCCGGCGGCGTGCACCGCGTCGACGAAGCGGTCGACGTCCTCGGCGGCCGGGGTCGCGACGCAGGCGGCGACCCGCTGCTGGCGGACGAAACCGGACTCGGTCCAGGTGACGAGGAGCTGCGGCGGGGTGCCGGCGACCGGGCGGATCTGGGCGCCTTGGTGGCGGGTCCGGCAGACCTCGGCGACCCGGGCCAGCAGGGTGTCGGCCGGGGAGGCCAGTTCGCGGGTCTCGCGTTCCGGTGCGGCGGGCGGTGGCGCGGTGGCGGCCGGCGGCGCCGGCGGGGCGGGCGGTTCGACGGCGTCGGGCGGCGCCGGGAAGGCCCGGTGGGCCCGGCGCCAGGCGACGGGCGTCCGCTGGGGTTCGGCGCCCGGGGCGGGCCAGCGGGTGAGCCCGTCGCGGGTGAGCCGGAGCAGCTGGTGGGTGCCGGGGCCGCCGGCGCCGACCACGCCCACGTCGCCGGCGGCGGTGTGCAGGGTCTGCAGCGAGGCCCGGGAGTCGGCCGGACCGTGCAGCAGCAGGTGCAGCCGGGGCGCGGTGAGCCGGGTGAACCGGTCGAGGTCGCGCAGCGGTTCGGCGTCCTGCCCGGTGCGGGCGGAGCGGGCGCCCGCGGGCCGGGCGGTGACCGGGTGGCGCAGCGCGCCGATCCGCAGCCAGCCGTCGTGCTCGTACGGGCGCAGCGCCTGGGCGAACCAGGCGGCCTGTTCCGGGCCGAGCCAGCCGTACCGGTCGTCGGCCCGGTGGCTGTACGCCATCGAGGAGTTGAGGCCGGCGACGACGGTGCCGAGCTCCGGGACGGGGAAGAGCGTCCACGGCTGGGCGCTGTCGAAGACCACGTCCAGGCCCTGGTAGAACTCCTGGAACAGCCGGGCGTAGTGCCGCCACTTGGGCCAGTACGGCGGGGTGGGGCGCAGTTCGTCGGCCTCGCAGGTGCTGAAGTAGGCGCGCGAGGCGGCCTGGCTGACGTCCTGCCCGCCGGGCACCAGGGCCACCCGGTGCGGTTCCAGGCCGAGCAGGGAGCGGATCCCGGTCAGGAAGGCGAGCGCCTGCTCGCACTCGCGGGGGCTGCCGGAGGCGGTGAGGTCCCCGGTGACGACGACCAGTTCGGGCGCCGGGGCGCCGGCGTCGGCCAGCTCGACCAGGTCTCCCCAGATCGCGGCCTGGAGGTCGGCCGGGTCGCTACCGCGGCCGAAGGACGGGCCGGCCAGGTGGAGCACCGTCACCCCCTCGCGGCCGCCGGCGCGGTCGGCCGCCGACGGGTACTCGGGCGCGACGGAGGGGCGGCGCCGGCCGGTCCGGCCCGTCCGGCCGGTCCCGCCGGTTCCGCCGATCGGGCGGGGTGCCGGCGGCTCCGCCGGGACGGCGGGTGCGCCGGCGACCGGGCCGGTGCCGGTCGTACCGGTGCCGGTCGCTCCGCTGCCGGTCACTCCGCTGCCGGTGACTCCGGCTCCGGCCGCGCCGCCGCTCGTCGTACCCGCGCCCGTCGCGCCACCGCCCGGGTAGCCGGGGCGCAGCTCCGGCCGGGCCCGGCCGTCCAGTGCCTGGCCGACCCGGTTGAGCAGCAACTGCCGGGCGCGGGCGGGATCGGCGACGCCGACCAGGTCGATGTAGGTGAGCGTGGCGAGCAGGCCGTCCACCGGGATGTCCTCGATCCTGACGGTCAGCAGCCGGCGCTCCGGGGCGTCGGGGTCGGCACGCAGGGCGGCCTGCCACTCCATCCGCCCGTACCGGGAGCGCTCGTAGTTGCGCGAGAGCAGGGCGATGACCGCCGCGGACTCGGTGACGCCGCGGTCCATGAACTCGACGAAGTTCGTGCCCGGGACGAAGTCCCAGGCCTGCAGGAACGCCCGGTAGCCGGCCTCCTCCAGCGTCCAGGCGATCCACGCCGCCCACCGCTCGTCCGCCGGGGAGTAACTGATGAAGAAGTCGATCGGCCCGGGGCCACCCGGGGTCGCGTCCAAAGCCCCCATGGGGGACAGCTTGTGACCGATCGAGGTCCGGTAAACCTCCTCCCACCCCGGTCTCGACGTGAGAACAACCGTGTGCGACCCTGACGGGCGTGCTTGCCTACTGGCCCACCGTGAGACGCCTCCACCCCCTGGACTGGGTGGCCGGGGCACTGCTCGGCTGCGGACTGCTGTTCCTCGCCACCGGGCTGCTTCCCGCGGCCTCGGCGGAGGCCGCGGTCTCCCGGATCGCGCCGCTGCTGGCCTTCCTCGGCACGGTCATCGTGCTGGCCGAACTGACCAGCGCCGCCGAGGTGTTCGACGTGGTCGCGGCCGGGGTGGCGCGGGCCGGGCGGGGCAGCTACCCACGGCTGTTCCTGCTCTGCGTGGCCTTCGCCGCCGTCACCACGATCACCCTCAACCTGGACACCACCGCCGTCCTGCTCACCCCGGTGATGCTCGCCCTCGCCTCGCGGGTCGGCATCGCGCCGCTGCCGCTGGCGATGACCACGGTCTGGCTGGCCAACACCGCGAGCCTGCTGCTGCCGGTGTCCAACCTGACCAACCTGCTGGCCGCCGAGCGGGTCGCGCTCTCCCCCGCCGGGCTGGCCCGGGTCATGTGGGCGCCGCAACTGGCCGCCGTGCTGGCGACCATGGCCTGCCTGTGGTGGTTCTACTGGCGGCGCGGCCGCCGGGGCGCCGCCGACTACCCGCCGCCGCCCTCCCACCGGCCGGGCGACCGGGTGCTGTTCCGGGTCTGCGGGCTGGCCTGCGCGGGCTTCCTGCTGGCCACGCTGCTCACCGGCCTCCCGCTCTGGGTGGCGTCGGGGGCGGCCGCCGCGGTGGCGGTGCTCGCGTTCGCCGTCCGGCGGCCGGACGCGCTGCGGACCACGCTGGTCCCCTGGCGGCTGCTGGTGATGGTGCCGGGGATGTTCCTGGTGGTGCAGACCGTCGACGCGCACGGCCTGCACCGGGTGCTGGCCGAGGCGATCGGCACGGACGGCGGGGTGCTCGGGATGTTCCGCGCCTCGGCGGTCGGCGCGGGCCTGGCCAACCTGCTCAACAACCTGCCGGTGTACCTGGCCGGGGAGGCCGCGGTGCCGGTGGCCAACCACACGCAGCTGCTCTCGCTGCTGATCGGCACCAACATCGGCCCGCTGGTGACGCCGTGGGCCTCGCTGGCCACCCTGCTCTGGTACGAGCGGTGCCGCTCGGCCGGCCTGCGGGTCCCGCTGCGCGGCGTCGCCGGGAGCAGCACGGTGCTGGCCGTCGCCGGCGTGCTGCTGGCCACGGCCGCGCTCGCGCTGACGGCGTGACGCCCGCGCCGCGCCGTCCCGTCCCCCTCCGCTGTCCCCTCCGCCGTGCGGTGCTCCGCCGCTCCCGTTGTGCCGCTCCCGTTTCCCCTTCTGTTCCGCCGCTCCCGTTCCGCCGCTCCCGTTCCGCCGTCCCGGCGGCCGGACTCGACCCTTGCGCGGGCGGTCCGGGCGTCCTTGACTGACCTTTTGACCAGCGGATGCCAAGTGAACGGCCCGTCAGCCCATCAGCCCGTCGGCCCACGAGGCCGATCGGCACCGGACGAGAGGACCAACGGTGCAGCAGGACGCGGAGTACGAGGTCCCGTACGCGGAACACGGCGACCAGTACGTCGACGGCGCGTGGCGGCCCGCGCTCGACGCCGGCTCGATACCCGTGCTGAACCCGGCGACCGAGCGGGTGCTCGCCACCGTCCCGGCCGGCGGCGCGGCCGACGTCGACGCCGCCGTGGCGGCCGCCCGCCGGGCGGCACGGGCCTGGGCGGCGACCACCCGTGAGGAGCGGCTCGCGCTGCTGACCCGGCTGCGGGACGGCCTGGCCGCGCACCAGGAGGAGATCGCCGCCACGGTGACCGCCGAGCTGGGCGCGCCGGTCGGCTTCGCCACCGCCGTGCACGCGGGCCTGCCGCTGGCCGTCACCACGTCGTACCTGACGTTGCTCGCCGACCACCCCTTCGAGGAGCGGATCGGCAACTCGGTGGTGCACGCCGAGCCGGCCGGGGTGGTCGCGGCGATCACGCCGTGGAACTACCCGCTGCACCAGATCGTCGCCAAGGTGGTGCCGGCGCTGGCGGTCGGCTGCCCGGTGGTCCTCAAGCCGGCCGAGGACACCCCGCTGGTGGCCCGGCTGTTCGCCCGCCTGGTCGACGAGGCCGGCTTCCCGGCCGGCGTGTTCAACGTGGTCACCGGCACCGGCGCGGTCGCCGGCGCCGCGCTGGCCGCCCACCCCGGAGTGGAGGTGGTCTCGTTCACCGGCTCCACCGCCGTCGGCCGGACCGTCGCCGAGACGGCCGGCCGCGGCCTCAAGCGGGTCGCGCTGGAGCTCGGCGGCAAGTCCGCCAACGTCGTCCTGCCCGGCGCCGACCTGGCCCGAGCGGTCAACGTCAACGTGGCCAACGTCTTCGCCAACTCCGGCCAGACCTGCAGCGCCTGGACCAGGCTGCTGGTGCACGAGGACCAGTACGAGGAGGCGGTCGCGCTCGCCGCGAAGGCCTCCGCCAAGTACCTCCCGGGCGACCCCGCCGACCCGCGCACCCGGGTCGGCCCGCTGGTCAACGCCCGCCAGCGGGACCGGGTCCGCGCCTACATCACCGGTGCGCTCGCCGAGGGCGCCCGGCTCGTCGCCGGCGGCGCGGACGCCCCGGACGGCCTGCCCACCGGCTTCTACGTGCGCCCGACCGTACTCGCCGACGTGACCGCGGACATGACGGTGGCCCAGGAGGAGGTATTCGGCCCGGTGCTGGCCGTCCTCGCCTACCGCGACGAGGACCACGCGGCCGAACTCGCCAACGCCACCGAGTACGGCCTGGCCGGCGGCGTCTGGGCCGCGGACACCGCCACCGCCGCCGCCTTCGCCCGCCGCCTCGACACCGGCCAGGTCGACCTCAACGGCGGCCGCTTCAACCCGCTGGCCCCGTTCGGCGGCTACAAGAACTCCGGCCTCGGCCGCGAACTGGGCCGCCACGGCCTGGAGGAGTTCCTGCGGTACAAGTCGCTGCAGTACTGAGCCGCTGCCGCACCGATCCGCTGCCGTACCGATCCGCTGCACCGATCCGCTGCCGTACCGATCCGCTCGCGGGGTGCGCGCCACCACGCGCGCACCCCGCACCCGGTCACACCGGAGCCGGCTCCGGGCGGCCGCGTCAGGCCAGGTCGACGCCCGGGTAGAGCGGGAAGCCGGCGAGCAGGTCGGCGGCGCGCTTGGCGACCCCCTCGGCGACGGCGGCGTCCAGGGTGTACTGGGCCTTGGAGGGGGCGCCGGCGGAGGTCACGACGGGCGTGGTGCCGCGCAGGACGGTGTCGATCAGGGCGGCGATCTCGTCCATCTCGGCGGTCCCGAGGCCGCGGGTGGTGAGCGCGGGGGTGCCGAGGCGGACGCCGGAGGTGTACCAGGCGCCGTTCGGGTCCTGCGGGACGGAGTTGCGGTTGGTGACGATCCCGGAGTCCAGCAGCGCGGCCTCGGCCTGACGGCCGGTCAGGCCGTAGCCGGAGACGTCGGCGAGGACGAGGTGGTTGTCGGTGCCGCCGGTGACCAGCGTGCCGCCGCGGCGCAGCAGCCCCTCGGCGA
This sequence comes from Kitasatospora sp. NPDC127111, assembly GCF_042677465.1. NCBI lineage: Bacteria > Bacillati > Actinomycetota > Actinomycetes > Kitasatosporales > Streptomycetaceae > Kitasatospora > Kitasatospora sp. NPDC127111. The sequence continues at coordinate 85,369 of NZ_JBHXTG010000016.1, read as the reverse complement.
GGGCCTGGGCGTTGTCGACGACCTGGCGGGCGTACGCCTGGAACTCGGGGCGGCGGGCCTCGGCGAAGGCGACGGCCTTGGCGGCCATCACGTGCGAGAGCGGGCCGCCGAGCACCAGCGGGCAGCCGCGGTCGACGTGCTCGGCCAGCTCGGAGGTGCAGAGCACCATGCCGCCGCGCGGCCCGCGCAGCGACTTGTGGGTGGTGGTGGTGACGATGTGGGCGTGCGGCACCGGGTCGTGGTCGCCGGTCAGGACCTTGCCCGCGACCAGGCCGGCGAAGTGCGCCATGTCGACCATCAGGGTGGCGCCGACCTCGTCGGCGATCTCGCGCATCGTGCGGAAGTTGACCAGCCGCGGGTACGCCGAGTAGCCGGCCACCAGGATCAGCGGGCGGAACTCGCGCGCGGTCTCGCGCAGCGCGTCGTAGTCGATCAGGCCGGTGGCCGGGTCGGTGCCGTAGCTGCGCTGCTCGAACATCTTGCCGGAGATGTTGGGCCGGAAGCCGTGGGTGAGGTGGCCGCCGGTGTCCAGGGACATGCCGAGCATCCGCTGGTTGCCGAGCTCCTGGCGCAGCTCGGCCCAGTCCTGCTCGGTGAGGTCGTTGACGTTGCGGACGCCGGCGCGCTGCAGGGCCGGGCTCTCGACGCGCTGGGACAGGACGGCCCAGAAGGCGGTCAGGTTGGCGTCGATGCCGGAGTGCGGCTGGACGTAGGCGTGGTCGGCGCCGAAGAGCGCGCGGGCGTGCTCCGCGGCGATCGTCTCGACGGTGTCGACGTTGCGACAACCGGCGTAGAAGCGGCGGCCGGCGATGCCCTCGGCGTACTTGTCGCTGAGCCAGTTGCCCATGGCGAGCAGCACGGCCGGGGAGGCGTAGTTCTCACTGGCGATCAGCTTGAGCGAGGCGCGCTGGTCCTCCATCTCCTGGCCGATGGCGGCGGCGATCCGCGGCTCGACCTCGCGGACGGTGTCCAGGGCGCTGCGGAAGGCGGTGTTGGCGGTGGCGCTCGTGGAAGTGTGCGGGAACGGGGCCATGGCGGTCTCCTCGAAGGGATGCGGAGGGGCCCAGGCGCTCGGCAACTGCGACGTGAGGGTTCACGGAGCCGCTCCCCGATGGTTGATTCCATCCGTGCGCGCCAGTCGCGGCTCACCCGGATCGTACCAACACCGGAGGGACTGTGGCGGAGGTCTCAGAATGCGGGACGAGCCGATCCCTTTGCCGGCTTATGTCCGTTTCATTGCAACGCCGCGTTGCAGCGGAATGGCAGCGCAATTGCAGCCGGACCACACCGCCATACGTGCCGAAACAATGCCGGGGAATCCGGCCCGAAGCAGGCCGGAATGATTTGCGAAACTTCCGCCGCATCCGATCTGATGGCGCTCGGCCGGTACCGGGAAACCCCCGGGAGAACCGTCCGGAAACGCACACCAGCGCACCCCCACCCACGGGGCCGCGGAGGAATTCGGGGAGTACGCCTCTCATGGCATTGGTCGAAACAGTCACAACAACCGCCCCGATGCCCGCACCGACGGGCCCGCTCCGCCGGATCCGCCGCGACCGGGTCGGGGCCGCAGCCCTCGCCGTCGTCCTCCTCTTCCTCGTCCTCGCGCTCGCCGCGCCCCTGATCGCCGCCCTGTACGGCAGGAACCCGGTCGAGCACTACGGCCAGAACACGCCCGGCCTGCTCAGCGACGGCGGACTGCCGATGGCGCCGAACGGCGGGATCTCCGGCGACTTCTGGTTCGGGCTGGAACCCGGACTCGGCCGGGACGTCCTCACCCAACTGCTCTACGGCATCCGTACGTCGCTCCTGATCGCCTTCGCCGCGACCGCCGTCACCACCGCGCTCGGCGTGCTGGCCGGCGTCGCCGTCGGTCACCTCGGCGGGATCACCGACCGGCTCTTCGGCTTCCTCTCCCATGTGCTCCTGGCCTTCCCGACGGTGCTCCTGCTGCTCGCGCTCAGCCCGGTCATCCAGTCCCGGCTGGTCGATCCGAGCACCGCGGAACCGGAGTCGACGCAGTTCCTGGTGCTGATCCTGGTGTTCTCCGCTTTCGGCTGGATTCCCCTCGCACTTTCCCTCCGGTCCTCCGTCCGCTCGCTCCGGGAAAGGGATTTCGTGCAGTCCGCGCGGGCGATGGGCGCGGGCGGATTCCACATCGTGTTCCGTGAACTCCTGCCGAACGTCCGGGCCCAGTTGCTGGTGCACGCCACGATGGCCGTGCCGACCTTCGTCGCCTCCGAGGCCGTCCTCTCGTTCCTCGGCGTCGGAATCAACGAGCCCGTCCCGGACTGGGGCCGGATGATCGCCCGCGGCTCCGAGGTCTTCCAGGCCGACCCGACCTACATGTTCTTCCCGGGCGTGGCACTGCTGTTGTTCGTCCTCGCCTTCAACCTGCTCGGCGACGCCGTCCGGGACGCGCTGGACCCGCGCGCCGGCCGCTGAGTCCGCCGCCCCCTCGCTCCTCCGCTCCCTCCGCGCTCCGCTCCCTCCGTGCTCCATCCCCCTTCGTTCTTCACCTCTTCGTCCTTCACCCCCTTCCCCTTTTCACCTGGCCGCCCCGAACCCGGGGCAAGGAGAGATTCGCCATGCGCTGGATCAAACCGTCCCTCGCCGTCCTCGCCACCGCGCTGCTGGCGACCTCCTGCTCGGCCGGCGCGGGCTCCGGCTCCGGCACGAGCACCGCCGCCGCCGCCGCCAAGGACACCTCGCCGCTGACCGCCGCACTCGGCACCGAGAAGGAGAGCGCCGGCCCGGCCCCCGCCGTTCCCGGCGCCCGCGCGGGCGGCACGGTGAACGTCTACAACACCGTCGACTTCCGCCACCTCGACCCGCAGAAGGTCTACGCGGGCGCCGCGTACAACACCTCGCTGCTCTGGGGCCGCCAACTGACCCAGTACCAGGTGGTCGACGGCAAGGCCAAGCTCGTCGGCGACCTCGCCACCGACACCGGCACCTCCACCGACGGCGGCCGCACCTGGACGTACGAGCTCAAGGAGGGGGTGGCCTGGGAGGACGGCCAGCCGATCACCTCCCAGCAGGTCAAGTACGGCATCGAGCGCAGCTTCGGCAAGGGCTACGAGGTCGGCCCGCCGTACTGGCCGCAGTGGCTCACCGGCGAGGCCGGCTACGACGACGCCCGGAAGAAGTACGGCGGCCCGCAGGACGGCGACCTCGCCGCGATCGAGACGCCGGACGACCGCACCGTCGTCTTCCACTTCCCGCAGCCGCAGGCCGACGTGCCGTACATGGCCGCGCAGTCCTCCTCCTCCCCGGTGCGCAAGGACAAGGACACCGGCACCGACTACGACCGGCTGCCGTTCGCCAGCGGCCCGTACCGGATCGTCGAACACGTCCAGAACACCCGGATGGTGCTGGAACGCAACCCGCACTGGAAGCCGGAGACCGACCCGATCCGCAACCAGTACCCGGAACGCTTCGTGTTCACCTACGGCAAGGAGGCGCTCAACATCAACCAGGAGATCCTCTCCGGCCGGGACGGCGGCGCCGACGCCACCACGGTGGCCACCCAGCTCTCCCCCGAGCTGTACCAGACCGTCGACACCGACCCGAGGGCCAGGGAACTGGTCGTCTCCGGCCGGCAGGGTGCCTTCGTCACCCAGCTGGTGATCAACAACGAACGGGTGCCGGACGTCGCGATCCGCAAGGCGCTGCACCTCGCCTACCCCCGCCAGCAGGCCCGGCAGGTCCAGGGCGGCGCCCGCGCCGGAGAACTCGCCACCACGCTCAGCTCGCCCGCGCTGGTCGACTGGCAGAAGTACGACCTGTACCCGGCCAAGCCGGAGGGCGACCCGGAGGCCGCCAAGGCCGTCCTCGCCAAGGCCCAGCAGCCGCCCGCCCCGCTCACCTACGCGTACGCCAACACGCCCAACGGGCAGCGCGTCGCCCAGGTGCTGGTCGACGGCTTCGCCAAGGCCGGGATCACCGTCGTGCCGAAGCCGGTCGACCCCAAGGCACTCCTGGACGAGGCACACCGCGCCGACTCGCCGTACGACCTGTTCGAGGAGACCAGCTCGGTCGACTGGCCGACCCCGTCCACGCTGATCCCGTTCTCCTTCGACGGCCGCGCCAACAGCGACCTCAACTCGGCCCGGTACCGCAACCCGGCCGTGGACCAGGAGATCGACCGGATCAACCGGATCGGCGAACCGAGCGCCAAGGCCAAGGAGCTGTACGCGCTGGAGCAGACCGTGATGAAGGACGTGCCGGTGCTGCCCTTCGCCTACCCGACCGTGAACCAGCTGCACGGCGGCAATGTCGGCGGGGCGTTCATCCACCCGATCTACGGGTCGGTCGGCCTGGCCTGGCTGTACCTGAAGTCCTGAGGGCCTGAGCGCCCGACATCCTGAAGTCCTCAAGTCCTGAGGTCCTGAGGTCCTGAGGTCCTCGACCTCCTCCTCCCCCACGGCCCCGCCCGCCCCCGCGCCTCCCACCGACAGTGCCTCGCGCCGACGCGCGGGCGGGGCCGCCCCGACGCCCCTGACCCGAACCGATTCGGACCGGCCCATGCTCTCCTTCGCCCTGCGGCGGACCCTCCAGGCCCTCGCCGTCCTGGTCGCGGTCTCCGCCGCCGCCTTCGTCCTCTTCTACGCCGCCCCCGCCGACCCGGCCCGCGCCGCCTGCGGACCGCGCTGCGACTCCGGCCAGGTCGCGTCGGTCCGCCACAGCATGGGCCTGGACCAGCCGCTGCTCACCCAGTACACCGACTACCTCGCCGGGGTCGTCGCCGGGCGCGACGTCAACGACGTCGACGGCTCGGTCATCCACTGCGACGCGCCCTGCCTCGGCTACTCCTACCGGCTCCACCAGCCCGTCAGCGAGGCGCTGGTCGACCACCTGCCGGTCACCTTCTCGCTCACCGCCGGCGCGCTCGCCGTCCTGGTGCTGCTCGGCCTCGGAACCGGGTTCGTCTCGGCGCTGCGCCACGGGACCAGGACCGACCGGCTGCTCTCCGGCTTCACCCTGCTCGGGGCGAGCGTGCAGATCTACTTCCTCGGCTACGTCGCCCAGTGGGCCCTGGTGTACACCACCGGTCTGCTGCCGCTGCCGTCCTACACCCCGCCGGCCGAGGACCCGGCCGCCTGGGCGGGCGGGATGCTGCTGCCCTGGCTGGTCCTCGGATTCGTCAACTCGGCCGTGTTCGCCAGGCTCTCGCGCTCCCAGCTGCTGGAGACGATGAACGAGGAGTACGTCCGCACCGCGCGCGCCAAGGGCCTCGGCCGGCTGCGCGCCCACCTCAAGTACACCTCGCGCGGCGCCGCCGGACCGCTGGTGCAGCTGCTCGGCCTGGAGGCCGGCGCGCTGCTCGGCGGAGCGGTGATCACCGAGACCGTGTTCGGGCTGAACGGCGTCGGCTCCTTCGCCGCCGACGCCGTCGCCGGACAGGATCTGCCCGCCGTGGTCGGCGCCGTCCTGCTCGCCGCCTGCTTCGTGGTGCTGTTCGTCGCGCTGGCCGACCTGGTGGTGGCCTGGCTCGACCCGCGCATCCGCCTCAGCTGACCCCGACCGGAGCTCCCCACCATGACACCCGTGCTCAGCATCCGCGACCTCTCCGTCACCTTCGCCGACCCGCGTGGCGGCGCGCCCGTGCCCGCCGTCCGCAACCTATCCTTCGACCTCGCCCGCGGTGAAGTCCTGGGGCTGGTGGGCGAGTCCGGCTCCGGCAAGTCCGCGACCGGCCTCGCCGTACTCGGCCTGCACGACCCGCGCACCACCACCGTCACGGGCTCGATCCGACTGGGCGCGACAACGCCCGGCGCGGGCGGTGGGAACGGTGGGAAGAGTAGGAACAGTAGGGACCGCGGGGACGGTGGTCGCGGAAGGGGCGGTCGGGGCGGCGGGGCGGCCCCGGAGGGAGCGGATCAGGAGGGCCTGGAGTTGGTGGGCGCCGGCGAGTCGGTGCTGCGCGAGGTGCGCGGCGGCCGGATCGCCCTGGTGTTCCAGGACGCGCTCACCTCGCTCAGCCCGTTCCACGGCGTGGGCGAGCAGCTGGCCGAGATGTACCGGCTTCACCACCCCCGGGCCGGCCGCACCGAGGCCCGGCGGCGGGCGGCCGCGATGCTCGACCGGGTCGGCATCCCGGCCGCCCGGCTCCGCGACCACCCGCACCAGTTCTCCGGCGGCATGCGCCAGCGGGTGATGATCGCGATGGCGCTGATGAACGACCCCGACGTGCTGATCGCCGACGAGCCGACCACCGCTCTCGACGCCCGGGTCCAGCGGCACGTACTGGAACTGCTGGCCGAGTTGCAGCGCGAGCACGGCACCGCCGTGCTGCTGATCAGCCACGACCTCGGTGTGGTCGCGGGGACGACCGACCGGACCCTCGTGCTGCGCGGCGGGGAGCAGGTGGAGTCGGCGCCGACCGCCTCGCTGCTGGCCGCACCGCAACAGCCCTACACCCGCGCCCTGGTGGGCGCGGCGCTCACCCTGGAGACCGTACCGGGAACACCGCTTCCCACGGTTGACGATCCGTCACCACCGCTCATCCTCCCGGGCCGGACGCGCCGGGCGACGGACCGGTGGCTGGTCGAGCTGGAGGACCTCACCGTCACCTTCCCCGGAACGCGCAACCTGCGTGGCCGGCGGAGGGAACCCGTCCGGGCGGTCGAGGGCCTGAGCCTGCGGATCGCCCCCGGTGAAACGCTCGGCCTGGTCGGCGAGTCCGGCTCCGGCAAGTCCACCACCTCCCGCGTGCTGGCCCGCCTCCAGCCGGCGACCGCCGGCCGGCTCCGGTACGACGGCGTGGACGCGACCACCCCCGACCGGGCACTGCGGCGGCGGCTCGGCAAGGAGATCCAACTCGTCTTCCAGGACCCGTACGCCGCGCTCAACCCGCGCCGCACCGTCGCCCAGACCCTCGACACACCGCTGCGCCTGCACACCGGGCTGTCGGCCGGCGAACGGCGCGAGCGGTCCGCCGAACTACTGGAGCGGGTCGGCCTGCCGGCCGCCCACCTGGACCGCTACCCGCACGAGTTCTCCGGCGGCCAGCGCCAGCGGATCGGCATCGCCCGCGCCCTCGCCCCGGAGCCGCGGCTGATCGTCGCCGACGAGCCGGTCTCGGCGCTGGACGTCTCGGTCCAGGCCCAGGTGCTCAACCTGCTGATGGAGCTGCGCGAACGGCTCGGCATCGCCTTCCTGTTCGTCTCGCACGACCTCGCCGTGGTGCGGCACTTCTGCGACCGGGTCGCCGTGATGCACCGCGGGCGGTTGGTGGAGTCCACCGACCGGGACCGACTGTTCGCCGCCCCGCACACCGACTACACCCGGGAGCTGCTGGCCGCCGCACACTGAGACGCGACCCGCGCCTGGCTGCGGCTGCCGCGGCGGCGGCCAGGCGCGCAGCAGCAGCCGCCGCCAGGCGCGCGACTCGGAGGCATCACCGGCGTGGAGAGTCGGCGGAGCCGGGGGTCCGTGTCCATGATCGGATCCTGCCACCGGCCGAGAGGGAGCTGTACCGGACATGCCGACACCCGTCACCCCCGTCAGCGAAGACACCGTCGACCACGAGCTCATGGCGGCCGCCGAGGACGTCATCCACCGCTTCGCGCGCGGCGACAACCACACCGTCGCGGCCGCCGCCCGGAACGCGGACGGACGGATCGTCACCGCCCTGAACGCCTACCACTTCACCGGCGGCCCGTGCGCCGAGACCGCCCTGATCGGCGCGGCGGCCGGCCAGGGCGCGTACGACCTCCGCACCATCGTCGCCATCGGCGACCAGAGCCGGGGCGTGATCCCGCCCTGCGGGCGCTGCCGCCAAGTGCTGCTCGACTACTTCCCCGACATCCGGGTGATCGTCACCGCGGGCGGCGCCGTGCACACCATGCCGGTCCACGAGCTCCTCCCGTACGCCTACGTCTGGACCGAGCAGCAGGACGAGGCGTAGGGCGGGGGCCGCGATCAACGGGGCGCGGCGAACAGATTTCAAAAAATGTTCGCTGAAAGTTGTCGACTGTCATCTGTTCGCTGATTTCCGTTCGCTGCCATCTGTTCGCCGTCATCCGTTCGCGGCCGCCTGTCAGCTTGTCGGTCGCCGCCCACCCACCGTCACGCGCCACCGTCTAGGCTGCGCCGCATGCTGATCTGGATCAACGGACCCTTCGGCGGCGGAAAGACACAGACGGCGCACGAGTTGCGGCGCCGGCTACCCGGCAGCGTGATCTGCGACCCGGAGGAGGTCGGGTTCGGGCTGCACCGGATGACCCCGAAGCACCTGCGCGGCGACTTCCAGGACCTGCCCGCCTGGCGGCAGGGCGTGTACGAGGTGCTGGACCGCACGCTCGCCACGCACCCGGGTACGGTCATCGTGCCGATGACGGTGGTCGAACCGTCACCGTTCGCCGAGACGGTCGGCCGACTGCGCGAACGCGGCCACGACGTACGGCACTTCGCCCTCCTCGCGGAGCACGAGGAGGTGATGCGACGGCTACGCGAGCGCGGATTCGGGCACGCGGTGCGGCTGATCGCCGGGAAGGACGCGCCACTGCGCCGCGAGAGCTTCGCCGTGTCGAAGCTCGACCATTGCCTGGAGCGGCTGCGCGGCGCGGAGTTCGGCGAGCACCTGCACACCGACCACCTCACCGTCCCCGAGGTCGCCGACCGGATCGCGGCCTCCACCGGACTGACCCTCGGACCGAACACGGACGGCGAACTGCGCGGGAGGCTGCGCCGGGCCTGGACGGGGATCCGGCACATCCGGTTCGACTGAGCCGGGTGACGCCCCGCCCCGGCTGTCCGGTCGCCGCGCCCGGCACCCCTGCGAGGGGCGGCGGAGGGCGGGTGGCGATGATGGGCAGGACCGCCTGACAGCTGGGAGCCCGCCCGTGCCGTTCCTCTACATCGTCGTCTGCGCCTCCGGACTCGCCCCCGAGACCGGCGGGCTGATCGCGGCCGCCCAGGCCGAGGGCTGGGAGGTCGGCGTCGTCGCCACCCCGCACGCGCTCGGCTTCGTCGACGAGGCCGCCGTCGTCGCGCAGACCGGCTACCCGATCCGCTCGGCCTGGCGGAAGCCGGGCGAGCCGAAGCCGCTGCCGCCGCCCGACGCGATCGTCGTCGCGCCCGCGACCTTCAACACCATCAACAAGTGGGCCGCCGGGATCTCCGACACGCTCGCCCTCGGCATCCTCTGCGAGGCGTACGGACTCGGCGTTCCGACCGCCGTCCGCCCCGTGCTCAGCGCGGCACAGGCCGCCCACCCCGCGTACGGCGAGAGCCTGGACCGGCTGCGGTCGATGGGCGTGCTGTTCCGCGAGGACGGGGACCTCACCGAGGTGCTCGACCTGGTGCGACCGGTCCTGCACGCGGATCCGGGGCCAACGGGCTTCTGACGGGTGGGTGTCGGCCGCCTGGCGGCCGACCGCGGCCCGGGCCGGGTTCGCGCGCCGCACCGCTTCGGGCTCACCGGGTGCCGCGCCCACGAGTACGGGAGCGCCGCTCTCGGGAGCGCCGTTCTCACCTCCGCGCGGACGTCCGACGAGCAGCCCGCCCCGGCGTCCGACTGACGCTCACCACCAGGCAGACGCCCGCGACCACGATCGCCCCGCCCCCCAGGGTCGGGCCGGTCAGCGGCTCGGCCAGGACCAGCGAACCGAGCAGCACCGCCACCACCGGGTTCACGTACGCGTAGGTGGCGACCAGGGTCAGCGGCGCGGACTGCAGCAGCCAGGCGTACGCGGTGAAGCCGACCAGCGAGCCGACCAGCACCAGGTAGCCGAGCGCCAGCCAGGACCGCCCGGAGACGGCGCCCAGGTCGAGTCCGCGCTGCTCGCCGCGCGCCAGGCCGATCAGCACGTTGCCCAGGCCGCCGGCGACCATCTGGTAGGCGCTCGCCGCGAAGACGTCGCCCGGCATCGGGATCCGCTTGGCGGCGAACGAACCGGCCGCCCAGGTGAGCGTCCCGCCGAGGACCGCGATCACACCCGTCGGCGCGAGGGCCCCGCCGATCGCGGGCGCGGAGAGCACCGCGAGGCCGAGCAGGCCGAGCAGGACGCCGGCCAGCTCGGCCGGCTTCGGCCGGTCGCCGCCCGCCGCCGTGAGCAGCACCGTCCAGAGCGGGACGGCGGCCACCAGCAGTGCGGCCAGACCGGACGTGATGGTGTTCTCGCCGAGCACCACCAGCCCGTTCCCGCCGGTCAGCAGCAGCACGCCGACCAGCACCGAGGATCCCAACTGCCGTACGCCCACCCGGAGTCCGGACCTCCCCCGGCGCGCCAGCACGAAGCCGCCCAGCAACAGACCGGCGCAGACGAAGCGCGCGCCGGCGGACAGGAAGGTGGGCATCGTCTCCAGCGTGATCCGGATCGCCAGATAGGTCGAGCCCCACACCACGTACACCACGCCCAGGGCCAGCCAGACCGCCCCGCCCAACCGCCCCGCCGAGGGCACGGCGTCGACGGGCGTGCCGGTGGGAGGCGCGGCGGCCTTCCGTGAGACGGAAGCTGTCATGGGTGTCCCCCTTGAACGGTGCTGGCAGTTCACCCGCCATGACAGCGCATCAGCGGGGCCGGGCGCCAGTGGGTATCACCAGACGGTCACAGGCGCTACGGTGGGCGACCCCGTATCCGGACAACCGCCGGCGAACAGCTGACAGCCGACAGATAACAGATGTTGAAATCTGTCGGCTGTTATCTGTCAGCTGTCAGCTGTCAGTCGGCCCCCGCCCGTCAGGAGAGGACCGTGCCCACCGACCCGCTGCCGTTCTTCGTCTACGGCACGCTCCGGACCGGCGGCAGCAACCACGCCGTCCACCTGGCCGGGCGCTGCGCCGACGTCCGGCCCGCCGTGCTGGACGGCGCCGCGCTGCACGAGGGTCCCGGCTTCCCGTACGCCGTGCCGGACGCGGCGCCGGGCCGCCGGATCGTCGGTGAGCTGATCACCGTCCGCCCCGGCGCGTACGGCCCCGCGCTCGCCGCGCTCGACCGGCTGGAGGACTGCCGGTCGGACGGCACCGGCGAGTACGTGCGCGAGCGGCTCGCCGTCCGGACCGCGGACGGCGGGACGGCGGACGCCTGGGTCTACCTGGCCGGCCCCGCCGTCGCCGCCCACCTGCGCGCCCACCCGGCGCTGATCCCCTCCGGGGACTGGATGCACCGCTGACCACGCCCGGGAACGCCGCTCGGGCGCACCTCCGGCAACCCGGATGCCTCAGGACTTGCCCGTACCGGAGGCGACGCGGTCGCCGAGCGCCTCGGCGAACGGCATGACCTGGACGTACAGGGTCCACGACGGGTGGTCGCCACACCCCGGACCGTTCGCCGCTCCCGCCCGCCCCAACCCCGCCGGACCGACCCACCCCTGACCAGGGACCGGCCGCGTACCGCCAGGTAGGCTGCCCCGGCCACCCTTCGCCGACCGACGTGGAGCCTCCCGGTGCCCGAGCTGCCCCCTCCGACCTCCGCCGCGGGCACCGTCACCGTCGTCGGGATCGGCGCCGACGGCTGGCCCGGCCTGGCCGGCACCTCGCGCGCCGCCCTGCGCACCGCCGAGGTCGTGATCGGCGGCCCCCGTCAGCTCGCCCTGCTCCCCGACGACGAGGTCGCCGCCGCCCGGGTGCCGTGGCCGTCCCCCCTGCGCCCCGCCGTCCCCGGCCTGCTCGCCGCGCACGAGGGCCGCCGGATCGCGGTGCTGGCCAGCGGCGACCCGATGTTCTACGGCATCGGCCGTACCCTCGCCGAGACCGTCGGCGCCGAGCGGCTGCGCGTCCTGCCGCACCCCTCCTCCGTCTCCTACGCCTGCGCCCGGCTCGGCTGGCCGCTGGAGTCCACCGAGGTGGTCAGCCTGGTCGGCCGCCCCCTGGACACCCTGGCGCTCGCCCTGCACCCCGGCCGCCGGCTGCTCGTCCTCAGCGCCGACGCGCAGACGCCCGCCGCCGTCGCCGGCCTGCTCACCGCGCGCGGCTTCGGCGCCGCCCGGCTGCGAGTGCTGGAGCAGCTCGGCGGGCCCGGCGAGCGGCGGCTGGACGGCCCGGCCGACGGCTGGCCGCACCCGGCCGGCGACCCGCTCAACGTCATCGCGGTCGAGCTGGGCGACGGCCCGCGCGGCTCGCTCGTCCCCGGGCTGCCGGACGACACCTACGAGAGCGACGGCCAGCTGACCAAGCGGCACGTCCGCGCCGCCACCCTCGCCACCCTCGCCCCGGCGCCCGGCGAACTGCTCTGGGACGTCGGCGGCGGCTCCGGCTCGATCGCCATCGAGTGGCTGCGCGCCCACCGCGACAACCGGGCCGTGAGCGTCGAGCGGGACGCCGTCCGGGCCGGGCGGATCACCCGCAACGCGGCCGCGCTCGGCGTCCCCCGGCTTCAGGTGGTCACCGGGCCGGCACCGGCCGCGCTGGCCGGACTGCCCACCCCCGACGCGGTGTTCATCGGCGGTGGGCTCACCGCGCCCGGTCTGCTGGACGCCTGCTGGGCCGCGCTGCCGCCGGGCGGCCGACTGGTCGCCAACACCGTGACCCTGGAGTCGGAGGCCCTGCTCACCGAGTGGTACCGGCGTCACGGCGGCGAACTGCTCCGGCTGGCCGTCGCGCACGCCGTCCCGGTGGGCGGGTTCACCGGCTGGCGGCAGGCGATGCCGGTCACCCAGTGGTCCGCCGTCAAGCCCAACACCCCCCAGGAGGACGCCTCGTGACCGTCTACTTCATCGGAGCCGGCCCGGGTGCCGCCGACCTGATCACCCTGCGCGGCGCGCGCGTCCTGGCCCGCGCCGAGGTCTGCCTGTACGCCGGCAGCCTGGTGCCGCGCGAGCTGCTGGACGAGTGCCCGGCCGGTGCCCGGCTGGTCGACACCGCGCAGCTCAACCTGGACCAGATCGTCGCCGAGCTGGTCGCCGCGCACGAGGCCGGCCAGGACGTGGCCCGGCTGCACTCCGGCGACCCGTCGGTGTTCAGCGCCGTCGCCGAGCAGATGCGCCGTCTGGACGCGGCCGGCGTGCCGTACGAGGTGGTGCCGGGCGTGCCCGCCTTCGCGGCCGCCGCGGCCGCGCTGAAGCGCGAGCTGACCGTGCCGACCGTCGGCCAGACCGTCATCCTGACCCGGATCGCCAAGCGGGCCACCCCGATGCCCGAGGGCGAGGACCTCGCCACCCTCGGCCGCAGCGGCGCCCTGCTGGTGCTGCACCTGGCCGCCGGGTACGTGGACGACGTGGTCGAGCAGTTGCTGCCGCACTACGGCGCCGACTGCCCGGCCGCCGTCGTCGCGATGGCCAGCCGGCCGGACGAGCTGGTGCTGCGCGGCACCGTCGGCGACATCGCCGGGCAGGTGAAGGCGGCGGGCGTGGTCCGCACGGCGGTGATCATCGTGGGCCGGACGCTGGCCGCCGAGCAGTTCCGCGACAGCCACCTCTACTCCGCCGACCGCGAGCGCCCGCACGAGCCCTGCGGCGCGTGATGGCCGAGCACGCGACGACCCGGGACGCGGCGACCACCCACCGGACGACCCCCCACCTGCTGATCCTCGGCGGCACGACCGAGGCCCGGGCCCTGGCCGCCGCGCTGGCCGGCTCGCCGCTGCGGGTGACCAGCTCGCTCGCCGGGCGGGTCGCCGAACCACGGCTGCCGGCGGGCGAGGTGCGGATCGGCGGGTTCGGCGGACCGGCGGGGCTCGCCGCCTGGCTGCGCGCCGAGGCGGTGGACGCCGTGGTGGACGCCACCCACCCGTTCGCCGCCGTCATGTCCGGCAACGCCGCCCTCGCCGCCCGGGCCACCGGCGTGCCGCTGCTGGCCCTGCGCCGCCCGGGCTGGGCGCCGGCGGCCGGGGACCGCTGGCACCCCGTGGCCTCCCTGGAGGCGGCCGCCGCGGCCCTGCCCGCGCTCGGCCGGCGGGTCTTCCTCACCACCGGCCGACAGGGCATCGGCGCCTTCGCCCACCTCGACGGCCTGCACTTCCTCGCCCGCTCGGTCGACCCGCCCGAGCCGCCGATGCCGGCCGCCCTGGAGGTGCTGCTCGACCGCGGCCCGTTCACCCTGGACGGCGAGCGGGCCCTGCTGCGCGAGCACCGGATCGACGTGGTGGTCACCAAGGACAGCGGCGGCGCCGCCACCGCCCCCAAGCTCACCGCCGCCCGCGAACTCGGCCTGCCGGTGGTGGTCGTGGAGCGGCCGCCGCTGCCCTCCGGTGTCCCGGTCGCCGAGTCCGTGCCGGCGGCGCTGGAGTGGCTCGGCGCGCGCGGCACCGGCCTTCGGTGAACCGGGTGCCGATCCGGGCGTGTGCTGCGACGATGCCCGGATGAGCGACTTCCAGCGCACCCGGACCGAACAGACCGCGGACGAACGTGCCACCCTGGCCAGCTTCCTGGACTTCCAGCGCGACACGCTCGCGATGAAGTGCGCCGGGCTGACCACCGAGCAGCTGCGGGAGCGGGTCCTGGAACCGTCCGCGCTGTCGCTGCTCGGGCTGGTCCGCCACCTCGCCGAGATCGAGCGCGGCTGGTTCCGCAACACGTTCGGCCGCGAGGCCGCGCCCGGGATCTGGAGGCATCCGGACGGCGGCTTCGCCGAGTTCGACGTCGACGACGCCGACCCCGGGGAGGCGTTCGCCGTCTGGCGCGGCGAGTGCGACCGCGCCCGGGAACTCGTCGCCGCCGCCGAGTCGTTGGACGTGCTCGGGCACCACGGCGAGGAGGCGTTCTCGCTGCGCTGGATCCTCACGCACATGATCGAGGAGTACGCCCGCCACAACGGCCACGCCGACCTGCTGCGCGAGCACCTCGACGGCGCGACCGGGGAGTAGGAACGCCCGGAGGACGCCACGACAGACCTCGGTGGAGAGTAGACGACCGGAAGGACGACGGAGAGCCGATGCGGACCCGCTGGAAGGAACGCGACACCCCCGGGCCGATGGGGCCGTGGGACGAGATCGTGCCCGGGCTGTGGATGGGCGGGCACTTCGTCACGCCACCCGGACGCGCCCTCGAACCCGTCGTCGTGGAGCGGGAGTTCGACCTGGTGGTCAGCCTGTTCACGCGGCCCGGGCACGGCCCGGCTCCGGGGGTGGAGCACCTCGTCCGGGAGGTGCCCGACGGGCCGCTCTCCGCCGGGCAGCTGCACGACGTCCTGGAGGCGGCCGGGCTGGTCGCCGAAGCGGTCCGCCGGGGCCGGCGGACGCTGGTCCGCTGCCACGCGGGCCAGAACCGCTCCGGGCTCGTGGTGGCGCAGGCCTTGGTCGAGCTCGGCCACGAGACCGACCGGGCGGTCGAGTTGATCCGCGACCGGCGCTCGCCGTGGGCGCTGAACAACCAGGCGTTCGTGGACTACCTGGCCACCGGACTGGACGTCGCATACCTGCGGGCCGCCGTCAACGAGTGAGGGCGGCCCGCGGGTTGACGTGACATCAGATGTCGCGGAAGGTCTCGATCCGGGCGCCGATCGAGTTGAGGCGCTCGGCGAGGTCCTCGTAGCCGCGGTTGATGACGTACACGTTGCGCAGCACCGACGTGCCCTGCGCGGCGAGCATCGCGAGCAGGATGACGACGGCCGGGCGCAGGGCGGGCGGGCACATCATCTCGGTGGCGCGCCAGCGGGTGGTCGGGCCCTGGACGAGGACGCGGTGCGGGTCGAGGAGCTTGACGTCCGCGCCGAGCCGGGTGAGCTCGGTGAGGTAGATGGCGCGGTTGTCGTAGACCCAGTCGTGGATCATCGTGGTGCCGTGCGCCGCGGCGGCGATGACCGCGAAGAACGGCACGTTGTCGATGTTGATGCCGGGGAACGGCATCGGGTGGATGGTGTCGACCGGGGCGGTCAGCTTGGAGGGCCGCACGGTGAGGTCGACCAGCCGGGTGTGGCCGTTGTGGGCCGGGTACTCGGGGGTGCGGTCGTAGTCGAGGCCCATGCCCTCCAGCACGGCGAGCTCGATCTCCAGGAACTCGATCGGCACCCGGCGGATCGTCAGCTCGGAGCCGGTGACGACGGCGGCGGCCAGCAGGCTCATCGCCTCGACCGGGTCCTCGGCGGGGGTGTAGTCGACGTCGCAGGTGATCTCGGGGACGCCGTGCACGGTGAGGGTGGTGGTGCCGATGCCCTCGATCTTGACGCCCAGCCGCTCCAGGAAGAAGCAGAGGTCCTGGACCATGTAGTTGGGCGAGGCGTTGCGGATGACGCTGACGCCGTCGTGCCGGGCGGCGGCGAGCAGGGCGTTCTCGGTGACGGTGTCGCCGCGCTCGGTCAGGACGATCGGCCGGTCCAGCGGGGCGCCCGGCTCGACCGAGGCATGGTAGGCGCCGCCGGTGGTGGCGACCTCCAGGCCGAAGCGGCGCAGCGCGGTCAGGTGCGGCTGGACGGTGCGGGTGCCGAGGTCGCAGCCACCGGCGTACGGGATGGCGAACTTGTCGGCGCGGTGCATCAGCGGGCCGAGGAACATCAGCACGCTGCGGGTGCGGCGGGCGGCCTCGACGTCCATGGCGGCGAGGTCGAGCTCGGCGGGCGGGGTGAGTTCGAGGTCCCGGCCGTCGTTGGTCCAGCGGCTCTTGACACCGATGGAGGTGAGGACCTCCAGGATGCGGTAGACCTCTTCGATCCTGGCGACCTGGCGGATCGTGGTGCGGCCGGTGGTCAGCAGCGAGGCGCAGAGGATCGCCACGCAGGCGTTCTTGCTGCTGCGGATGTCGATCGAGCCGGAGAGGCGGGTGCCGCCGGCGACCCGCAGGTGCATCGGGCCGGCGTAGCCGAGGGAGACGATCTCGCTGTCGAGTGCTTCGCCGATGCGGGCGATCATCTCAAGGCTGACGTTCTGCTTGCCCTGCTCGATGCGGTTGACCGCGCTCTGGCTGGTGCCGAGGGCTTCGCCGAGCTGCGCCTGGGACCAACCGCGGTGCTGGCGCGCGGTACGGATGAGGGTGCCGATACGGGTGAGGTAGTCGCCTGTCACCCGGCAGACCATATCTCATGGCTGAGATAGCGACAGAATCGAGCAGCGGCATGGCGCCACATTTGTCCGTTTCTCACCCCGTATGAGTGTCAGATCTTCACATCACGGCAACGGTTCACGCCGGGCCCATGACGGTCCACGCCGGCTCACGCCCGGTTCCACGCCGGCTCGCGCCGAGTCCACACCGGGCGCAGCCGGGCTCAGCCGGGCGCAGCCGGGCTCACGATCCCGCGAGCCGCCCCGGCCCGGCCGGCTCGGCGCGGCCGACGATGGTGCCGGCCCGGTCGATGCAGATGACGTCGACCGCGACGGGCGAACCGACCAGCACGCCGAGCGCGGTGGCGCGGGCCGCCTCCGCGACCAGGTCGCCGAGCGGGACCCCGGCCGCCCGGCAGAGCTGGATCGCCTCCAGCGCGGTGTTCGCCGCGGCGACCGCCCGCGCCAGCGCCTCGTCCGCACCGCCCTCGCGGGCCAGGCCGGCCAGGTAGCCCTTGTCCACCTGGGAACGGGCCGAGTGCAGGTCGAGGTGGCCGGCGGCGAGCTTGGAGAGCTTGGCGAAGCCGCCCGCGATGGTCAGCCGCGGCACCGGGTGGCGCTTGAGGTACTTGAGCACGGCCCCGGCGAAGTCGCCCATGTCGAGCAGCGCGTCCTCCGGCAGGCCGTGCACGGCGACGGCGACCTTCTCCGAGGTCGAACCGGTGCAGCCGGCGACGTGGGTGCGGCCGGCGGCCCGGGCCACGTCGACGCCGCGGCGGATGGAGTCGATCCAGGCCGAGCAGGAGTAGGGGACGACGATGCCGGTCGTCCCGAGGATGGAGAGGCCGCCGAGGATGCCCAGCCGGGGGTTCCAGGTGGACCGGGCGATCTCCTCCCCGTGGTCCACGGAGACCTCGACCACCACGTCCCCGGCCGCGCCGAACTCCGCGGCCACCTCGGCCACCGCGTCCCGGATCATCTGCCGGGGCACCGGGTTGATGGCGGGCTCGCCCACGGGCAGCGGCAGGCCGGCCTTGGTCACCGTGCCGACCCCGGGCCCGGCCCGGAACACCACCCCGGAGCCCGGCTCCCCCGCCCACACCGTGGAGCGGATCAGCGCGCCGTGCGTCACGTCGGGGTCGTCCCCGGCGTCCTTCACCACCCCGGCCATCGCCCGCGGGCCGCCCGGCCCGTCCGCCAGCCGTTCGGCGGCCAGCGCGAACCCCGGCCGCTGCCCCTTCGGCAGCGTGATCACCACCGGGTCGGGGAACTCCCCGGTCAGCAGCGCCTGGTACGCCGCCCTGGTCGCCGCGGTCGCACACGCCCCGGTCGTCCACCCGTGCCGCAGCCCGCTGCTCCGCAGCTGCCCGGCCCGACCACCGACCTCACTCACGACCGCTCCCTGCTCCGCACCGGCTTCTGGACGCCCCCCATCCTCCCCCGCCCGCCGGGCCGCGACCCACCCGGCCTGCCGGAGGGACGGAACGGGCGGAGCAGGACGCCGGACCGGCCGACCTCCCGCTCCGCCGGCACGCACGCTCCGCCGGCACTCACGTTCCGCCGGCAAGCACGCTCGGCCGACGCCCGCCCGCCCCCCGTGCTCACGCCTCCGGGTAGCGGCGGGGGGTCCAGACGACCTCGGTGGCGTTGCCGCGTTCCACGGCCTGGGTCTGGGAGGAGCCGATGAGCAGGATCGTGCGCATGTCGACCTGGGTGGGGTCGAGCTCGGCGAGGCGGACGGTGCGCACGCGCTCGGTCGGGCCGCCGACGTCGCGGGCCATCACCACCGGGGTTTCCGGCGCGCGGTACTCCAGCAGGAGGTCGCGGGCGCGGCCGACCTGGGTGGTGCGGGACTGCGAGCCCGGGTTGTAGAGGGCGAGCACGAGGTCGGCCTCGGCGGCGGCGCGCAGCCGCTTGGCGACCACGTCCCAGGGCTTGAGCCGGTCGGAGAGCGAGACCACGGCGTAGTCGTGGCCGAGCGGGGCGCCGGCGCGGGAGGCGGCGGCGTGCGCGGCGGTCATGCCGGGGACGATCCGGACCGGGACGTCGCGGTAGGCGTCCTCGCAGGCCACCTCCAGGACGGCGGTGGCCATCGCGAAGACGCCCGGGTCGCCGGAGGAGACGACCGCGACCCGGTGGCCGCGGCGGGCCAGGTCGAGGGCGAACTCGGCGCGCTCGGACTCCACCTTGTTGTCGGAACCGTGCCGCTGCTGGCCGGGGCGGACGGGCACCCGGTCCAGGTAGGTGGTGTAGCCGACCAGGTCGGTGGCGGCCGCGAGGGCGCCGCGCGCCTCGGGGGTGAGCCAGAGCGGGCCGGCCGGGCCGGTGCCGATCACGGTGACGCTGCCGAGGCCGTCGGCGAGCCGCACCTCGGGCTCCAGCGGCGCGACCTTGCTGGGCAGCACCGCGACCGAGAAGTACGGCACGGTCTCGGCGTCCACCTCGGCGAGCGGCGCGGTGCGCTCGCCGGGCAGGAAGGCGCGCTCGACGTACTGGGCGTCATCGAGCCGGCCTGCCCGCTCCAGGGCGCGGCGGACGGCCGGGAAGGTGCGGCCCAGCTTCATGATCACGGCGGAGTCGGCGGACGCTATCCGGGCCGTCAGCTCCTCCTCGGGCAGCGTGCCCGGGATGACGGTGAGCGTCTCCTCGGCCTCGGTGAGCGGCTGCCCGAGCCGGGCGGCGGCGGCGCTGACGGACGTCACGCCGGGGACCACCTCGGTCGGGTAGCGGTGCGCGAGCCGCTTGTGCATGTGCTGGTAGGAGCCGTAGAAGAACGGGTCGCCCTCGGCCAGCACGACGACGTCGCGGCCGGCGTCCAGGTGGGCGGCGAGCCGGGCGGCGGCCTCCTCGTAGAAGTCGTCCAGCGCGCCCCGGTAGCCGCCGGGGTGGTCGGTGGTCTCGACCGTGATCGGGTAGACCAGCTTCTCCTCGATCTGACCGCCCGTCAGGTGCCGCTCGGCGATGGAGCGGGCGATCGAGCGCCCGTGGCGGGCGCTGTGGTAGGCCACCACGTCGGCCTTGCCGATGAGTTCGGCGGCCCGGACGGTGATCAGCGACGGGTCGCCGGGGCCGAGCCCGACCCCGTACAGCCGGCCGGTCGCACCCGCGCCCGCAGCCCCGGCCGCACCTGCGTCCACGCCTGCATCCACACCTGCGCCCGCGCCCACACTCGCACCCGCACTCGCGCCCGCACTCGCGCCCGCACCGGGGATCTGACGCTCGGTCACTCTTCCTCGCTCGCAATCGCGTTGATGGCGGCGGCGGCGATCGCGCTGCCGCCGCGCCGGCCGCGCACCACCAGGTGCTCCAGGCCGGACGGGTGCGCGGCCAGGGCCTCCTTGGACTCGGCGGCGCCGATGAAGCCGACCGGGACGCCGATCACCGCGGCCGGGCGGGGCGCGCCCGCCTCGATCAGCTCCAGCAGCCGGAACAGCGAGGTCGGCGCGTTGCCGACGGCGACCACCGCGCCCTCCAGCCGGGGCAGCCACAGTTCCATGGCGGCGGCGCTGCGGGTGTTGCCCATCGTGCGGGCCAGCTCCGGCACGGACGGGTCGGTGAGGGTGCAGATCACCTCGTTGTCGGCGGGCAGCCGCTTGCGGGTGACGCCGCTGGCGACCATGTTGACGTCGCACAGGATCGGCGCGCCGGCGTGCAGCGCGGCGCGGGCGGAGGCGACCACGCCGGGCGAGTACACCAGGTCCTCGGTCAGGTCGGTCATGCCGCAGGCGTGGATCATCCGCACCGCGACCTGGGCGACGTCGGCGGGCAGGGCGGCGAGGTCGGCCTCGGCCCGGATGGTGGCAAAGGACTGGCGGTAAATCGACGCGCCGTCCTTCTCGTACTCGATCACTTCGTGGTCCTCCGGGCCTCGGCGACCGCCTCGGCCATCTCCTCGTTCGTCACGTCCACGGCGGTGCCGTCCACCGCCACCCGGTACCCCTGCCCGGTCGCCAGCACGTCGACCCATCGCCCGGCCGGGTGGCCGCAGCGCCGTTCACAGCCGGACCAGTGCACCCGCAGCCCGCCGGGCACGCCGCCCGCCGGCCCCGCGGGGTCCGCGGGGTCCGCGGGGTCCGCGGGGTCCGCGGGGTCCGCGGGGGCCGCACAATCGGCATGGTCGTTACGGTCCGCACGGGCGCTCCGGGGGGCATGGTCGCTCCGGACCGCGCGGTCGTTCCGGTCCGCGCGGTCGCTCCGGTCCGCGCGGTCGCTCCGACAGGCCAGGTCCGGGCCCGGGCCCGGCCGGTCCAGTGCGCGGGCCGCGTCGGTCCGCACGTCGGCCAGCGACTTGGCGCAGCCGGGCAGTCCGGTGCAGGCGCTCGCGCCGTCCCAGGCGGTGCCGGGAGCGGTGCGGAGGCCGGCCGCGGCCAGCGCGGGCAGCCGGTCGGCGGCCGCCCCCGGCAGGACGACGCCGCGCCAGGGGGTCAGCCGCAGTTCGCCGGCCGACGCCGCGACGAGCGCCCGCCACTGCGCGGCGGTGGCCCGGCCGAAGCGCAGGCCGACGGAGAGCCCGCCGGGCAGGGCGCCGAGCGGCGGCGGGGTGCCGGGCAGCGCGGGGAGCGGGGCGGTGCCGGGCGGCAGCAGGTCGGGGACCTCGCGCAGGTGCCAGGCCTTGCGTCCGCTCGCCCGCAGCGCGTCCAGGAACTCCCGGGCCGCGTCCAGCGCCGCGTCCACCGCACCGGCGGCGGGGACGGCGCGCGCGGTGGCGGCCCGGCCGAGGCGCAGCAGCACCGTGCCGCCGTCCGCCCCGGAGCGCGCGCCCGCGCCCGCCCCGGAGTCCGCGCCCGCACCGGTGCCCGCACCCGGGCCCGCACCGGAGCCGGCACCGGCACCGGCACCGGCACCCGAGGCCGCACCCGGGCCTGCGATCAATGTCACATCGGCGTCGAGCGCGGCGACGTCGCCCCGCCCGTCGTCCAGCGCGAACAGGAACTTGCCGGAGAGCCCGGTCGCCCAGTCGCTCGCGCAGAGCCGGGCGTCCAGCTCGCGCGCCCAGGCCCGCACGTCGGCGTGGCCGCCGGAGGGGCCGGGCGAGGCCACGATGTTCCGGACCCGCTCGTGCGTCTCGGAGGGCAGCAGCCCGGCGGCGCGCAGCCGGTCGGCCAGCTGCGCCCCGCAGTCCGAAGCCAGGCCGCGCAGTTGGACGTTGCCGCGCGAGGTGGTCTCCAGCTCGCCGTCGCCCAGGGCCTCGGCGGCCTCGGCCAGCGCCAGCGCCTGACGGACCGTCAGCAGTCCGCCGGGCAGCCGGACCCGGGCCAGGGCGCCGTCGTCGGCGGTGTGCAGACGAAGGGCCCCCGGACAGGCGTCCGCGCGACCCCGGTCGGGCACGGCGGCGCCCGGCGTGGTGGCGTCGGGTGTCGGTGGCATGGCGGCGAGCATACAGATGATCCGATCGGTTGCCCCCGTACTCCGGGTCACACTCCCGGAGCGGGACGGGGCTCCCCGACCTGGGCACTCCCCCAGGTCAGTCGTACCCCGTACGATGCTGCCGGGCGTCCCTCGCGGGTCGTCCGCACGCCAGCGACGGCGCAGGGGAGGAAACCGGTGCAAGCCCGGTGCGGTCCCGCCACTGTGACCGCGGTTCACCGGAGCTCCGGGGGCCGCGGGAGCCAGGAACTCCTGCCGTCCTCCACCGGCCCGGGGCGCGGACCCCGAGGAAGGCTTGAAGCCATGCGCCGCCGCATGCCCGCACTCGCGGTCCTGTCCACCGACAAGGCCGGGAGGGCCTTCGCATGATTCTGCTGCTGTCGACGTCCGACACCGACCTGCTCAGCGCCCGCGCCTCCGAGGGCCCGGTCCCCTACCGCCTCGGCAACCCCGCCCGGCTGTCCCCCGAGGAGCTGCCCGCCCTGGTCGAGGGCACCGACCTGGTCGTGGTCCGCCTGCTCGGCGGCCGCCGGGCCTGGCAGGAGGGCCTGGACGCGCTGCTGGCCGGCCCCCGCCCGGTGGTCGTGCTGACCGGCGAGCAGGCGCCCGACGCCCAGCTGATGGAGCTGTCCACCGTCCCGGCCGGCATCGCCGCCGAGGCGCACGCCTACCTCGCCCACGGCGGCGCGGCCAACCTGGCCGAGCTGGGCGCCTTCCTCTCCGACACCGTGCTGCTCACCGGCCACGGCTTCGCCCCGCCCGCCTCCGCCCCCGCCTGGGGCCCGCTGGAGCGCACCGCCCGCGTCACCGAGGGCCCCACCATCGCGGTGCTCTACTACCGCGCCCACCACATGAGCGGGAACACCGCCTTCGTGGAGACCCTCTGCCGGGCCGTCGAGGACCAGGGCGCGCAGGCGAAGGCGTACTACTGCGCCTCGCTGCGCGGCGCCGAGCCCGAGCTGCTCGCCGAGCTCGGCGCGGCCGACGCGATCGTCACCACCGTGCTGGCCGCCGGCGGCACCCGGCCGGCCGACGCGCAGGCCGGCGGCGACGAGGAGGCCTGGGACGCGGGCGCGCTCGCCGCGCTCGACCGGCCGATCCTGCAGGCGCTCTGCCTGACCTGGTCGCGCGCCCAGTGGGAGGCCAGCGACGACGGCCTCTCCCCGCTGGACACCGCCACCCAGGTCGCGGTGCCCGAGTTCGACGGCCGGCTGATCTCCGTCCCGTTCTCCTTCAAGGAGCTGGACGAGGACGGCCTGACCGTCTACGCCGCCGACCCCGAGCGCGCCGCCCGGGTCGCCGGCACCGCCGTCAAGCACGCCCGGCTCCGGCACGTCCCGGCCGCCGAGCGCCGCCTCGCGCTCGTCCTCTCCGCGTACCCGACCAAGCACGCCCGGGTCGGCAACGCCGTCGGCCTGGACACCCCGGCCAGCGCGATGCGCCTGCTGCACCGCCTGCGCGAGGAGGGCATGGACCTCGGCGACCAGCTGCCCGGCCTCGACGTCACCGCCGACGAGGACGACGGCCACGAGGGCGACGCCCTCATCCACGCCCTGATCGCCGCCGGCGGCTACGACCAGGACTGGCTCACCGAGGACCAGCTCTCCCGCAACCCCGTCCGCATCCCGGCCGCCGACTACCGCCGCTGGTACGCCACGCTCCCCGCGGCGCTGCGCGAGCAGGTCGAGGAGCACTGGGGCCCGGCCCCCGGCGAGCTGTACGTCGACCGCTCGCGGAACCCGGACGGCGACATCGTGCTGGCCGCGATCCGCTCCGGGAACCTGCTCGTCCTGATCCAGCCGCCGCGCGGCTTCGGCGAGAACCCGGTCGCGATCTACCACGACCCCGACCTCCCGCCGAGCCACCACTACCTGGCCGCCTACCGCTGGATCGCGGCCGCCCAGGAGGACGGCGGCTTCGGCGCCGACGCGGTGATCCACCTCGGCAAGCACGGCAACCTGGAGTGGCTGCCCGGCAAGACCGCCGCGCTCTCCGCCGAGTGCGGCCCGGACGCCGTCCTCGGCGACCTGCCGCTGATCTACCCGTTCCTGGTCAACGACCCGGGCGAGGGCACCCAGGCCAAGCGCCGCGCCCACGCCACCCTGGTCGACCACCTCGTCCCGCCGATGGCCCGCGCCGACTCCTACGGCGACATCGCCCGGCTGGAGCAGCTCCTCGACGAGCACTCCAACATCGCCGCGATGGACCCGGCCAAGCTCCCGGCGATCCGCGCCCAGATCTGGACCCTCATCCAGGCCGCCAAGCTCGACCACGACCTCGGCCTGGACGAGCGCCCCGAGGACGACGGCTTCGACGACTTCCTGCTGCACGTCGACGGCTGGCTCTGCGAGGTCAAGGACGCCCAGATCCGCGACGGCCTGCACGTGCTCGGCCAGGCGCCGGTGGGCACCGACCGGGTCAACATCGTGCTCGCCATCCTGCGCGCCCGGCAGATCTGGGGCGGCGTCAGCGCCCTGCCCGGACTGCGCGAGGCCCTCGGCCTGGACGAGGCCGCGCTGACGCTGGGCGCCACCGACGCCGCCGAGGCGCAGGCCCGCGCCCTGGTCGAGGCGATGGAGGCCGAGGACTGGGCGCCCGGCGCGGTCGAGAAGGTCGCCGCCGGGCTGCCGGCCGCCGTCGCCGAGGTGCTCGCCTTCGCCGCCACCCAGGTCGTCCCCCGCCTCGCCGCCACCACCGACGAGCTGGACGCCGTGCTGCACGCGCTGCGGGGCGGCTTCGTCCCGGCCGGCCCCTCCGGCTCGCCGCTGCGCGGCCTGGTCAACGTGCTGCCGACCGGCCGCAACTTCTACTCCGTCGACCCGAAGGCCGTGCCCAGCAAGCTCGCCTGGGAGACCGGCCAGGCGCTCGCCGCCTCGCTGCTGGAGCGCTACACCGCCGACAACGACGGCGCCTTCCCGCCCTCGGTCGGGCTCTCGCTCTGGGGCACCAGCGCGATGCGCACCGCCGGCGACGACATCGCCGAGGCCTTCGCCCTGCTCGGCGTCCGCCCGGTCTGGGACGACGCCTCGCGCCGGGTCACCGGCCTGGAGGCGATCCCGCTCGAGGAGCTCGGCCGCCCCCGCATCGACGTCACGCTGCGCATCTCCGGCTTCTTCCGGGACGCCTTCCCGCACGTGGTCGCCCTGCTGGACGACGCGGTGCGCCTGGCCGCCGCCCAGGAGGAGGACGCCGCGCAGAACCACGTGCGCGCCCACGTCCAGGCCGACCTGGCCGTCCACGGCGACGAGCGCAAGGCCACCGTCCGCGTCTTCGGCTCCCGCCCGGGCACGTACGGCGCCGGCCTGCTCCAGCTGATCGACAGCCGCGACTGGCGCACCGACGCCGACCTGGCCGAGGTCTACACGGTCTGGGGCGGCTACGCGTACGGGCGCGGGCTGGACGGGCGGCCGGCCCGCGAGGAGATGGAGACCGCGTACAAGCGGATCACCGTCGCCGCGAAGAACACCGACACCCGCGAGCACGACATCGCCGACTCGGACGACTACTTCCAGTACCACGGCGGCATGGTCGCCACCGTGCGCGCCCTCACCGGCAAGGCGCCGACCGCCTACATCGGCGACTCGACCCGCCCGGAGACGGTGCGCACCCGGACGCTGACCGAGGAGGCGGCCCGGGTCTTCCGCGCCCGCGTGGTCAACCCGCGCTGGATCGAGGCGATGCGCCGGCACGGCTACAAGGGCGCGTTCGAGATGGCCGCGACGGTGGACTACCTGTTCGGCTACGACGCCACGACGGGCGTGGTCGCCGACTGGATGTACGAGAAGCTCACCCAGGAGTACGTGCTCGACCCGGTCAACCGCGAGTTCCTGGCCGGCGCCAACCCGTGGGCGCTGCACGGGATCAGCGAGCGGCTGCTGGAGGCGGCGAGCCGCGGCCTCTGGGAGCAGCCGGACCCGGAGCTGATCGAGCAGCTGCAGGCGGCGTTCCTGGAGACCGAGGGTGACCTGGAGGGCGACGAGGGCTGAGGCCGCCCGCTGTCATCGGCGTTCCCGCCGTGGGGCGTTGGTGCCGAGCGGTGTTCCCGGCCTGCGGTGTTCCCGCCCAGCGGTGTTCCCGGCCGAGCGGTGTACCCGCCCTGCGGTGTTCCCGTCACCCATTCGGGTGACGGGAATACTGGTGGCGTGCCCCGGCCAAGCGGACAATACGGGGCATGTCACGCCGCCTAGCCCTCACCCCGCCCGCCCTCGGGGCGTCCGCCGCCCGGGACCGCGACGCCCGTGCCCGCCGGTACCGCCCACGGGTGGCCGCGCTGGCCGCCGGGGCGCTGCCGGTGCTCGCCTTCCCGTCGGCCGGGCTGGCGGAACTGGCCTGGGTCGGCCTCGTCCCCGGGCTGCTGCTGATGCAGCGGGCGCCCGGGGCGCGGGAGGCGGCGGTGCGCGGGTGGTGGTTCGGCGCGGGGTTCATCCTCACCGCGATGTACTGGCTGATCCCGTCCATCGGGCCCGCGCTGCCCCTGCTCGCGATCGTGTTCGGCGCGCTGCAGGCCGGCCTCGGGCTCGCCGTGTGGCTGCTGCTGCACCCGCCGCTGACCACCCGTCGGGCGCTGCTCGCCCTGGCCGTCGTCCCCGCGGTCTGGCTGACCACCGAGTACGCGCGCTCCTGGCACGCCCTCGGCGGGCCCTGGGCGCTGCTCGGCGCCACCCAGTGGCAGCACCCGACCGTCCTCGCGCTGGCCTCGGCCGGCGGGATCTGGCTGGTCAGCGCCGCCGTCGTGGCCGTGAACACCGGGGTGCTGGTCCTGCTGACCGCCACCGAGGGGCGGCCGCGAGCCCTCGCGGCGCTGACCACCGTGCTGGTGCTGGCGGCCGGACCACTGCTGTTCGCGCTCCGCTCCGCGCCCGCCCCCGCCGGCGCCGTCACGGTCGCACTCGTCCAACCCGGCGTCGTCGAGGACCCGCGGGCCCGGTTCGAGGCCAGTGCCGCCGCCACCGCCGGGCTCGGCGGGCGGTCGGTCGACCTCGTCGTCTGGGGCGAGTCCAGCAGCACCGCCGACCTCGACCGCGACCCCGCCGCCCTGGCCCGGCTGCGCCGGCTCGCCGCCGTCACCGGCGCCGAGATCCTGGCCGGCGAGGACGCGCGCAAGGCGGACGGCCGGATCTCCAAGGACGCGGTGCTGGTCACCCCGGACGGGATCGCCGACCGCTACCGCAAGATCCGGCTGGTGCCGTTCGGCGAGTACATCCCGCTGCGGCCGCTGCTCGGCTGGATCGCCGGCGTCAGCCGGGCGGCGGGCGAGAACCGGGCGCCCGGGACGGCCTTCCACGTCCTCCCGGCCACCGACCGGACGGGCGCGGCGCTGCCGGTCGGGGCGCTGATCTGCTTCGAATCTGCCTTCCCCGACATGTCCCGCGCCGCCGCCCGCGACGGTGCCCGGGTGCTGGTCTACCAGTCCTCGACCTCGACCTTCCAGCGCACCTGGGCGCCCGAGCAGCACGTCTCGCTGGCCGCGATCCGCGCCGCCGAGACCGGCCGGCCGGCCGTGCAGGCCTCGCTCACCGGCGTCTCGGCCGCCTTCGACGCGCAGGGCCGCGAACTGGCCCGGCTCGGCACCGACCGCACCGGCGCCCTCACCGTCCGGCTGCCGCTCACCGAGCCGTCCACGCTCACCTGGTACGACCGGGTGGGCGACGTGGTGCCGGTCGCCGCGCTGCTTGTGACGGCCGGCGCGGCGGCGGTGGCGTGGCGGCAGCGTCCGGGGGGCGGCTCCCCGCAGCGGTGAGGCCCGCGGACGCGGGCCTTGCGTGGCTGGTCGGCCGGGCGCGGCACGGGGTGTGTGGCCGGGCGGGGGCGCGGCCGGGTGGGTGCGTGGCCGGGTGGATGCGTGGCCGGGTGGCTCAGCCCTCCGTGTCCGCCCGGTAGATGCCGAACGCCGCACCGACCGGGTCCCGGAGAACGGCGATCCGCGGGCCGCTCGGCACCGAGGTCGGTGCCATCAGCACGTCCGCGCCGAGGTTCCCGGCCCGGAACGCGGTCACGTCCACGTCCGCGACCGCGAAGTACGGCAGCCAGTGTGGCGGCACCTGCGGCGGGAACCGGTCGTCCATGGTCAGCATGCCTCCGAAGTCGTCGCCGTCCAGGCCCCACTGGGTGTACTGCTCGGACGGGTTGACCGTCCAGCCGAACACCGCCGGGTAGAAGGCCTTCGCGCCCTCCGGGTCACGGGTGAGCAGTTCCACCCAGCCGAGCGCACCGGGCGCGTTCAGCACCTCGGCGCCGGTCAGCCGGCCCGCCTGCCAGAGCCCGAACACCGCGCCGCCCGGGTCCGCCGCGATCGCGAACCGCCCGAAGTCCAGCGCGTCCATCGGCGCGACGACGATGCTCCCGCCGGCCTCGGTGATCCGGGCGGCGGAGGCGTCCGCGTCGGGGACCGCGAAGGAGACGCTCCAGGCCGTCGGCTGGCTCTCCCCGTACAGCGGGGTGATCGAGGCGGCGACCGCGCCGGCCAGCTTCATGAAGGTGTAGCCGCCGGCCTCCGGCCGTTCGTCGGTCTCCGGCTCCCAGCCGAACAGTTCGCCGTAAAACCGTTTGGCCCCCGCCGGGTCCGCGCTGCCGTGCTCGACCCAGCAGGGCCCGCCGGTGGTCACCGTGTTCTGCTTCATCTCACCGTGCTCCCTGTTTCCCGTCTCGTCTGTTTCCCGCTCGGTGCTTCGTGGTTCCCGCAGCGTGGTGGGTTGGTGGTCCGATGCCCGCTCAGCCGATCTCCAGGACCAGCTTTCCGCGCGCGTGACCCGACTCGACCAGGCTCATCGCCTCGGCGGCGTGGGCCAGCGGGTAACGGCCGGTGATGTGCACGTCCAGCTCGCCGACGGCGACCAGGTCGGCCAGCGCGGCGAGCGTCGCCGGGGTGGTGGAGCGGGTGATGTAACGCCCGCCCAGCTCGGCCGCGGTGGCCGGGTCCGCGGTGGAGACCAGCTTCGACCGGTCGGCCAGCGTCTCGGCGGCTGCACGCAGATCGTCCCCGCCGACCAGGTCGAGGATGCCGTCCACCCCGTCCGGGGCGACCGCCCTGATCCGCCCGGCCACGCCCTCGCCGTAGCGCACCTGCACCGCGCCGAGCGACTCCACGTACCCGCGGTTGGCGTCGCTCGCCGTGCCGACCACCCGGATGCCCCGGCTGCGGGCGATCTGCGCGGCCGCGCTGCCCACGCCCCCGGCCACGCCGAGGATCAGCAGCGTCTGCCCGGAGCCGACGCCGACGTCCCGGACCCCGTCGTCGGCGGTCGCGGCCGCCACCGGCAGCGTCGCCGCCTCGGCGAACCCGAGACCGCTCGGCTTGACCGCGCTGGCGGCGGCGACGAGCAGGGTCTGCTCGGCGAAGGCTCCCGTCGCCGTCACCCCGAACACCTCGTCGCCCGGAGTGAACCCCGTGACGTCGGGCCCGATCCGTTCGACCACCCCCGCCGCCTCCTGGCCCATCACGGCCGGCAGCTCCCGCTCCTGCCCGAACAGGCCGCGGCGGATCTTCCAGTCCACCGGGTTCACCCCGGCCGCCCGCACCACGATCGCCAGTTGGCCCGGCCCGGGCACCAGCACAGGACGGTCCAGGAACTCCTGATTCTCCGGCCCGCCGTACCCGACGAACCCGAACGCCTTGGCCATCCTCGATCCACTCCTTCGCTGGGCGGCCCTCTCCCCCGCCCCAGCATGCGGGCCACCGATGGCCACGGCCCGCCGGTGGCGCCGAACGGGCGGGCGGCGAACAGCTGACAGTGACAACCGACGGCGAACAGATAACAGATGATGAAATCTGTCATCTGTTATCTGTTCGTTGTCAGCTGTCAGCCGTTCACCCCATCCCCGCTCACGGATCACCCCCGGTTGTGGTCCCCCGTCCGGCCGTCCAGGAGCTCGCGGATGATGTCCATGTGCCCGGCATGGCGGGCGGTTTCGGTGGCCATGTGGATCAGGACCCAGCGCAGAGAGACCTCGTCGCCGAACCAGGCGCGGCCGAGGTCGTCCAGCTCCTGCTCCTCGACGACCTGGTCGGCGGCGGCGCGGGCACGGGCGTAGAAGGTGAGGATGTCGGCGGTCGACTCGTCCGGCCGGATCTTGAGGTCGGACTCCTCGTCCTCGTCGAGGTCGAACGGCAGCGGACCGGTCTCGTGGCCGAACGTCCGGCAGAACCAACCGAGTTCGGCGCCGCCGAGGTGCTTCACCAGCCCCAGCAGCGTCGTTCCCGAGGCGGTCATCGGCCGCCGGAGCTGTTCGTCGTCCAGGCCCTCCAACTTCCACAGCACGGCGTCACGGTGCCGGTCGAGAGCCGCGAACAGGCTCTCCTTCTCCGCCCCTTGGAAGGGCACGCGCTTCATCATGCGCGGGACCCTACAGGCCCCCGGGCCGGCCGAACCAACCCGGGGCACACTGTCAGACGGACCGTCAATCACCAATAACTCAGGGGGTGTTCAGCGCGCCGCCCGCTCAACCTGGATCCAGAGCTGAGCCTCCGCCTCCCCCTCGGGCAGGAACCGGGTGCGCAGGATCTCCGGGCCCGGGCGGGTCTCGTACGGGTTGGACGGGAACCACTGGGTGTAGACGTCCCGCCACATCTCCTGGAGGGCTTTCGGGAAGGTCCCCGTGCTGGAGAAGACGGCCCAGGTGCCGGCCGGGACCTCGCGCACGTCCAGGTCGTCCGGCACGACGGCGTCCGCACCCGCCACCACCGCGTGGTAGTAGTCGAGTTCGACGCCCTCCTCGCGGCTGTCCGAGAAGAACTCGGTGACCGAGAGGATGCCGTCCGGCTCCCCGTCCGAGAGGGCCGAGATCCGGTCTACGACCTCCCGGCCGAGCCCCTTGATGAACTCGGCGATGGCCGGGTTGACCCCCTCGTGGACGAGCGGGACCCGGGCCCGCCGGCCGACGATCCGGAACGCGGGCTTCTCGACGATTCGGTACTCCATACTGCTGCTCCCTTCGATGACGAGCCGGAAGGACATCCGGGGCTGGGATGTCAGCGTCGCCCCCGCGCGCCGGGCCTCGCCCGGCCCGACGCCGTGCATGGCCCGGAACGCCCGGGCGAACGCCTCCCCCGAGGTGTAGCCGTAGCGGACCGCCACCTCGAGCAACGTCCGTTCGCCGGAGAGCACTTCGGCCCCGGCGACGGTCAGCCGCCGGCGCCGCACGTACTCCGACAGCGGCATCCCGGCCAGCGCCGAGAACATCCGCCGGAAGTGGTACTCCGAGGTCAGCGCGATCCGCGCCAGCTCGGCCACGTCGACCGCCGCGTCGGGACAGGCCCCGAGGGCCTCCTCGATGCGCTCCATCGCCCGGTTCAGGTGCTCCAGCACTGCGCCCCGTCCTTCCCTTCATTGATCACCACCGTAGGAAGGACCCACCTTGCCGCACCCGACTTCCTGTGCCCGCTCCGGTCGGGTGCGGCGGGCCCGGTGAGCCGGTCACGAGCCGTCGGCCCGCACCGCGTAGACGTACCTGGTCCCGGCGTACTCGCTTGGCGGCCATCGGCAGTCGGCCCGCATGACCGGTCAGATGGGCGATGAACTGCCCTTAGCCTTGCCGGTGACCACCGTGAGGCCAGCGACGGGCCCGCAGCCCGCTGATGACCAGAAAGCAGCCCCATCGTGCCGAACGCACCCGTGATCCGCAGCGACATCCCCGGGTCCTTCGCCTGGGGCGTCTTCCATGAGCGCCACCCCAAGCTCATCCAGCGGGTCCTCGACGCGCTCCCGTACGGCCCAGCCGAGCGGGCGGCGGTCGAGCGACTGCTCGTCGAGAGCACCACCGGCGTCCTGGAGCCGCTGAGGTCGGACGCTCCGGACGCCGCTCAGTGGCTGGAGTGGGGCGAGGGCCTGTGGGGCAGGCCCTGGGGCGAGGCGCCGTTCCTGTGGGCGGAAAGCTACTTCTACCGTCGACTGCTCGACGCCACCGGGTACTTCCGGCCCGGTGCGTGGCAGGGCATCGACCCGTTCGCGCCGTTCAAGAACGCCGAGCTGGCCGGGGCGGCCGTGGACGACGAGCTGGCCGCGCTGAGCAAGCTCGACGATCTTTCGGAGGCTGGACGGGCCGAGGTGCTCCTGTCCTCCGCCCTGTGGGGCAACCGCGCGGACCTGAGCTTCCAGATCACCGCAGAGGCCGCAGTGGCCGCCGGGACCGCTGCGTCCGACTTGGTCGCCGACGACAGTGCGACGCTCTGGGACGAGCTGGAACGAGCGAAGGGCGGGCGGATCTGCCTCATCGCGGACAACGCCGGCCGGGAGCTGCTGCCGGACCTCGTGCTGGTCGACCACCTCCTGGCCGGCGGTCTGGCGGCGCAGGTCGTCCTGTACGTGAAGCCGCAGCCGTACTACGTGTCGGACGCGACGACGGCCGACGTTCTCGCCTCGGTCGAGCGCTTGTGCACCGCGCCCTCGCACGCCGCCGAGGCGGTCGGCGGGCGGCTGTGGAAGGCGATGAACAGCGGCGCGCTCGTGGTCCGCACGCACCCGTTCTTCTGCGCGCCACTGCCGTTCCACGCCATGCCCGCCGGCCTCCGGGGCGAGCTCGCCGACGCGGCGATGACGATCCTCAAGGGCGACCTCAACTACCGCCGCCTCGTCGGTGACCAGCTCTGGCCACCGACCACCCCGTTCACCGATGCGGCGAAGCACTTCCCTTCGTCCGTAGCAGCCCTGCGGACGCTGAAATCCGACGTGATCGTCGGCATCGACGCCACCACCGTCGCCCGACTCGACAGCGCCAGAACGCCATGGCGCACGAACGGCCGGCATGCCGTCGTGCAGGTCAACCTCCGTAGCTGAACGACTGAACCGGCAGGAGCGGACCGGGGGTTCCTGCCACCAGACCCACCGGTGGCGGTAGGAACGCGATCGATGGCCGCCCGGAAAGGGCTCATTGATCACCACCGCAGGAAGGACCCACCTTGCCGCACCCGACTTCCTGTGCCCGCTCCGGTCGGGGTGCGGCGGGCCCGGTAAGCCGGTCACGAGCCGTCGGCCCGCACCGCGTAGACGTACCTGGTCCCGGCGTACTCGCTGAGGTTCCAGATCACCGACTCGGCGTACGCCCAGCCGGTGGTGGCCGAACTGTGGAATCTTTGGGCCTCCAGGCCATAAATCATCCCTGACCTGCGGCAATACCCGCGCAGCCAGCCCTTCGGACGCCCTGCGCTGACCGCCATTGCCCGTCCTTCACCACCCGTTCTGGCACGGCTCTGGCACGCAGCAGCCTACGACCTGACCGGGTCACCGTCACGGCAGACGCCCTGCACCCTCAGGACCGCGAGGTCGCAGTCCTGGACGATGACGAACTGGCCCATGAGCACATGGCCGACCAGCTGGAACAGCTCGTCACTACCGTCCCGACCCCCACCAACATCGCCCTGTAGCCCGTGGGGGTCCAGGAAGAGCGGCATCGCGAATCTCCTGTCCAACCGGCTGCGCGGCAAGTCGGGATACAGCTTCGTTCGGTTCGACGCGTTCAAGTACGCCGAACCCGCTGCGCAGGAACTTCATCAGTGCGGTCGCCACCGAGCTCGGTGTCAAGGACAGCGCGTTCCACGCCGACCTCTACACCGGCAGGTCCAGCGCCGCCTTCAGTCTCAGCGGCAGGGACGTTCGGCGGCTGATCGTCCTCTTCGTGTGCCTGTTCCTCGTCGTCTGCGCCACCGCGCTGGTCCTTCCCCTGGCGGCGGCCCTGTTCGCGAGCGGTCCGGTGCTCACCGAGTTCCTCCACCGCGCCCCGGACGCGCTGAGGACCGGCGTGGTGCCGGCCGCGCTGCTGACCGCGCTCGTCGTCCTGGTGAACCGGAGGTGCCGCCCGCGTGCCGCTGCACCGCGGCAGTCGACGAAGGAGACCCGGACGCCCTTGGTGACCGGGAAGTCGGGGGTGCCGTCGCCGTTGGGGTCGGTGTCGACGTACCAGGACACCAGGACGACCCGCTTGCCGCTCCACCCACCGGAACCCAGTGCGTCCGCGCTGGTGGTGACGCCCTGCGGCACCCACTCCTCGACGCCCTGGTCGCCCGGGTTCCAGGCGAAGCCGTCCTGGAACGCCCCGACCCCGCTCGGCGGCGCCGCCAAGTGCCGCGCGTCCCGGTTCGCGCCGGCCAGCACGTCGGCGACCGTCGCCGTGGGCGGCGCCCGGGCCAGTCCGGCGACGAGGTCCACGTACCTGCCGTGACTGTTGCCCACCCGCTCGGCCAGGGTGAACTGGCCGGGCGTGAGCGTCCCGGCCTCGGCCACCGCGGGGGCGAAGACCGCACCGGCCACCGCCGCGAGGGGCGCGGCGGCCATCCCCTTGATGATCGTCCTGCGCGGCATGGTCATGAACTCTGAACGTAGGGGCGGCATCGCACATCTGACAGGCCGTCATCCAGCCGGGAGCAGCGACGACCACGGCAGCGGCCGATCCGCGGCGCGCCCCGGGGCGGCGGCAGCAGCGGACGGGAGCCGTGACGTGATCGCGACCCGCGCCGGGACCGGCTCCGGTCCACCAGGTGGACGGCGGGAAGATCCGGCGACCCCACGGCGTTCCGATCCTCCACCGTCACAACCGCACCACCGACAGCAACGACCACCCGACCCACCATCGCGGCCCCCGAACCGCAGTTGTTCAAATTGGAACTACCTAGTACGGTCGAGAACCGACCACCACACCGGTAACGGAGGCCCCGTCCATGCCGCAGCTGCCGCATCCCGCCACACCGCACCCGGGCAGCGCCACCGTGCGCTCCCGGGTCCGCATCCCGCTGACCTTCCCGGACGGCTACCGCGCCGAGGCCGAGGTCTTCACCTTCCACGGCCTCAGCGACGGCGCCGAGCACCTGGCGCTCGCCTTCGGCCCGGTCGCGGACGGAGGAACCGCGCACGGAACGGTGGAGGGCGCAGCGGTCGCGGACGCAGCGGTCGAGGGCGCAGCGGCCGCGGACGCAGCGGTCGCGGGCGGAGTGACCGCGAGCGCCCGGACGCCGCTGGTGCGGCTGCACTCGGAGTGCCTCACCGGCGACGTCTTCGGCTCGGACCGGTGCGACTGCGGCCCGCAGCTGCGCGAGTCCGTCGAGCGGATCGCCGAGGCGGGCGGCTACCTCCTCTACCTGCGCCAGGAGGGCCGGGGCATCGGCCTCTACAACAAGCTGGACGCCTACGCCCTCCAGGACGCCGGCCTGGACACCTACGACGCCAACACCGCGCTCGGCCTGCCCGAGGACGGGCGGGACTACACCGCCGCCGCCCAGATGCTCACCGCACTCGGCGCCACCGGGATCGACCTGCTCAGCAACAACCCGGACAAGGCCTCCCAGCTGTCCGCCCTCGGGATCACGGTCGAGCGCCGGGTGCCGACCGGCGTGCACCTGTCGGCCAGCAACGTCCGCTACCTGCGCGCCAAGGTCGAGCGGACCGGGCACTCGATCGAGCTGTCCCGCCTGGTCGGCTGAACGGCCCCGGTCGGCTGACCGGGCTCCTCGTCGGCCGACCGAGCCCCCGGTCGGCCGAACCGCCCGGGCCGGTGGACGACGGTGGACGACGGTGGACGCCGACGGCGGCGGGCGCCGACGGGCGGCGGCCGACGACGGCGGGCGACGGTGCGGACGCCGGCGGACCGACCGGAGGTACCGGCTCAGGCCCGCCGCAGCGGCTGGCTCAGCCGGTGCGCCACCATCGCGGTGAACCAGCCGAGCTCGACGAGCGGGGGCACCGGGTCGTCGCGGCAGAGCCAGGCCCGCTCGGTGCCGCGCCGCGGCGCGACGTCCCGCGGCAGGGCCCGCTGCTGCCAGGTCCACACGGCGGCGGACGGCAGGTCCAGCTGGCCGAGGCCGAAGCTGCGCACCACCTGCGGCCCGGGCGGCACCGGTCGTCCGGTCAGCGACAGGTGGAGCGCCCGGACCACGTCGACCCCGTGGACCGTCTCGAACAGCCGGAACTGGGCGCCGGTGCGGGGATTGAAGTCGACCAGCTTGTACCGGCCGTCGCGGAGGTCCAGCCGCCAGTCGAGGTCGGCCGCGCCGCTGTAGCCGATCCGCCGGCACAGCCGCACCGCCAGCTCGGCGAGCTCCGGGTTGGGCAGGGCACGGGCCCGGGTGGTGATCCCGGCGGTCGGCGGCCAGGAGCGCAGCTTGAGCCCGGTGAAGACCACCAGCGGCTCTCCTCCGGGGCCGCAGCACAGATGCGTGAACCAGTCCTCGGAGTGTTCCGGCGGCAGGTACTCCTGCGCGAGCAGCGAGGGTGCGTGCTGGGCCGACCGACCGGCCTCCCACATCGCCAGCAGCTCCCGTTCGCTGGACACCACCGCGGTGTTGTGCGTGACGGCGGGCCGCTCCAGCCTGGTCCACGCCTCCAGGTTCTTCAGCACCAGCGGGAGGCCCCATTCGGCGGCGGCGGCCAGCAGTTCGGTGCGGCAGCCGGGTACGCGGGCCCGGGGTGTCGCCACGCCGTGTTCGCCGCAGATCAGACGCAGGCCCTCCTTGCTGGCCAGGCGCCGCGGGAGGCCGGCCGGGACGGGCGGCAGCAGGAAGTGTTCGGAGAGTTCGTCGGCATGCTCGGCGAGCAGGACGGCCGCCTCGTCGTCGGTGGCGATGGCGACGCTGCGGCGTCCGATGGCCCGACCGTTCTCGACCAGGCGCGCCACCAGCTCGCCGACGTCCTCCCGTCCGCTGCTGGGCCGGACGAAGGCCTCGGCCAGGTACCGGGAGACGGCGGTGGGGGTGTTGCGGCTCTCCACCATCGCGTACACCGGGACGCCCGCCCGGCCGAGGCTCCGCACCGCACCGAGGGCGCCGTGGTGCTGCGGGTAGTGCCCGACCTTGACCAGCAGCGCCGGGACCTCACGGTCCAGCCGGGGTTCGGAGTACGGCATATCGCCTCGAAATCGCCTCGCAGCTCGTGCGGCGGACCTCCCGCAGCGGACGCCGGTGTCGGCGTCGCGGAGGTACCGGCGTCGCGGAGGTGCCGTCGGCGCGGAGGTACCGGCATCGCCGAGGTGCCGGCGTCGGAAGGTACCGGCATCGGGAGGTGCCGATGGCGGGCCCGGTACCAGCACCGCCGCCGAAGTGCCCAGCACCCGAGTGCCCCGGATCCTCCTACTGCACATGGTCGGCCGTACCGGCCGGTAAGTCGACCGGGCCCGGCGCCAGTACGTCGATCGCGCCGGACGGCCGGCGCGCGCCCCCCTGCCCTCGCCGGACGCGGTCCCGCCGGGCGACGCGATCCGGCGTAGCGACACGGTCCCGCCGAGCGACACGGTCCCGCCGAGCGACACGGTCCCGCCGGGCGACGCGGTCCCGCCGGGCGACGCGGTCCCGCCGAGCGGCGCGGTCCCGTCGAGCGGTGCAGTCTGGTGGGTGACGGGTGTCCCGCCCGCCGCCCGGGCTGCCCCCGGCCGCCACGGCGGCTGCGCCACCCGGAGCGGCTGCCCCGCCACCGCTCATGCCCCCGCCAGGGAGGAGCAAGCCCGATGAACGCGAGCACGCGCGGCCGAACCGCCGTCACGGTGGTCGGCGCCGGTCCGTACGGGCTGTCGGCCGCCGCACACCTGCAGGCGCACGGGCTGGCGGTGCGGGTGCTGGGTGAGCCGATGGACACCTGGCGCTCCCGGATGCCGTCGGGGATGTTCCTGAAGTCCAATCCGTCGGCCTCCTCGATCGCCGATCCGTCCTCCCGGTACAGCCTCTCGGCGTTCCGCGCGGCGCACGGGCTGCCCGACGGAGGGGACCTCCACCCGGTGCCGATCGACGAGTTCATCCGGTACGGCGAATGGTTCCAGGAGCGCTGCGTGCCCTCCGTGGACCGGTCCCGGGTGGAGGCGATCGGCCCCGACCCGAACGGCTTCCGGGTGTCACTGGAGTCGGGCGAGGAGTTCGCCAGCCGCTGCGTGGTGCTGGCGACCGGGCTTCCCCCGTTCGCCCACGTCCCGGCGGAGCTGTCCCGGCTCACCGAATCCGGGCTGGTCTCGCACACGTCGGACCACGCCCGGTTGCAGGCCTTCGCCGGCCGACGCGTGCTGGTGATCGGTGCCGGGCAGTCGGCACTGGAGAGCGCGGCCCTGCTGCACGAGGCCGGCGCCGAACCCACGCTGGTGGCCCGGACCAGGCGGCCGGTGTTCAACCCGCCGCCCAGCACCGACCGCAGCAGCGACCGCCCGCTGACCGAACGGCTCAGGGCGCCCGGCACCCCGCTGGGGCCCGGCTGGCGCGTGCTCGGCTACGCGTACGGGCCGCGGGCCTTCCGCCACCTGCCGGCCGGCACCCGGGAGAGGCTGGTGCACACGGTGCTCGGGCCGGCCGGCGCCTGGTGGCTGCGCGAGCGGGTGGAGGGCCGCGTCCCGATGCTCACCGGGCACACCCTGGACCGGCTGGCCCAGCAGGGGAGCGGCGTCCGCCTGACGCTGCGCGACGGCGCGGGCCGGCCGGTGGTCCTGGAGGCCGACCACGTCCTCTCGGCCACCGGATACCGCACCGACGTCGGGCGGCTGGAGATCCTCGGCCCGGAACTGCGGCGGGCGGTGCGGCAGTCGGCCGGCGGGCCGCTGCTCAACGCCTTCCTCGAATCGTCCGTGCCCGGCCTGTACTTCACGGGGCTCGCGGCCGCGCCCACGTTCGGACCCGTCCTGCGGTTCGTGTGCGGCACCGGCTTCGCCGCCCGCCGGGTCACCGCGGGGGTGCTGAGGGCGAACGGCGGCTCGACCCGCCCCTGAGCCGCCACACCCACCCGCCGCCACACCCGACGCTCACACACCCGCCCACGCGCACCGCCGCACCCTCCGCAACGCCCGCCGCAACGCCCGCCGCCCATCGCCACACCCACCCCCCACCAAGCCCACCCGCCGCTACGCCCGCGCGGCCGCGAGCGGCGCCAGCACGCCGGCCGCCACCAGCACGATGATCAGCACGCCCACCAGCACCCGGTACACCACGAACGGCATGAAGCTGTGGTGCGAGATGTACTTCAGGAACCAGGCGATCACCGCGAGGGCCACCACGAAGGCGATGGCCGTGGCCAGCAGCGTCGGCCCCCAGGCCGGCGCCGGGCCGTTGCCGATCTTGGTCAGCTCCAGCAGGCCCGAGGCCAGCACCGCGGGGACGGCGAGCAGGAACGAGTACCGCGCCGCCGCCTCCCGGCGGTACCCGAGCAGCAGCCCGGCACTGATCGTGCCGCCCGACCGCGACACGCCCGGGACCAGGGCCAACGCCTGCGCCAGGCCGTAGAGCAGGGCGTCCCGGAGGTTCAGGGCGCTGACCGGGCGGACGTTGTGCGCCGCCCGGCGGTCGGCCACGGCCAGGACCAGCCCGAAGACGATCATCATCGCCCCGATCAGCCGCAGGTCGCGCACCGAGGTCTCGATGGTGTCCTGGAAGGCGAGGCCGAGGATGGCGATCGGCAGGGTGCCGACGATGACGTACCAGCCCAGCCGGGCGTTCAGGTCGCCCCGGCGCTCCGGCCGGTACAGCGAGACGGTCCAGGCCGAGACGATCGCGGCGATCTCCCGGCGGAAGAAGACCAGCACGGCCGACTCGGTGCCCAGCTGCGTCACCGCGGTGAACGCCGCCCCCGGATCACCCCAGCCCAACAGGGCGGAGACCACCCGCAGATGGGCGCTGGAGGAGATCGGCAGGAACTCGGTGAGCCCCTCGACCAGGCCGAGCACGGCCGCGTGGAACCAGCTGATCACCGGGCCCCCGTCGTGGGGTTCCGCCGGCCCGCACCCGGCTCGACGCGCAAGGGGACGTGCATGAACGGTCCTTCACGGTCGACGACGGACGGATTCCGGTTCTCCTGCCACAACGCGCCCTCACTATAGGGGCGCGGATGGGCGTTTCGTCCCTTATTCGGTCCGACGGCCGGCCCGCGAGTCCGGCCCGGGCCGAAAGGGGTCGTCGGCGGACCCGGACCCGGCCGCGGTCCCGGACCCGGCCGCGGAATCGCCCGCGGCATCGGCGGAATCGGCCCGGGAATCGGACAGGGATCTGGCCAGGGATCTGGCCAGGGGCCTGGTGAGCGGCCTGGCGAGGCGCTTCGTCACGGTGCCGGCGAAGCGGACCGCCAGCGCGGCGGCGGGGGCCGGGTCGTCCCGGCTGAACCAGGCGCGTTCCAGCCCGGGACGGGGCAGCACCGCGGGCGGCAGCCGCCGCAGGCGCCAGGCGGTGACGGCGGCGGACGGGACGTCGAGCTGGCCCAGGACGAAGGTGCGGCCGTGCCGCTGCGGCCCGTCCGGGAGGTGTCCGCCGGTCAGGTCGAGGTACAGGGCGCGGACCACGTCGAGGCCCTGGACGGTCTCGAAGAGCCGGAACTGGGAACCCACCCGCGGGTTGAAGTCGACGAGCTTGTAGTGGCCGTCCCGGTGGTCGAAGCGCCAGTCGAGGTCGGCGATGCCGGTGTAGCCGATGCTCCGGCACAGTCCGGCGGCGAGGTCGGCGACGACCGGGTTGGGGAGGGCGCTGGCCCGCGAGGCGGCCCCCGCGCCGGGCGGCCACGAGCGCAGCTTGTGACCGGTGAAGACCAGCCGCGGCACGCCCGCGGTGTCGCAGTACAACTGGGTGAACCAGTCCTCCGCGGACTCGGCCGGGATGTACTCCTGGAGGACGACGGACGGCGATCCGCCGGACGGGCAGCTCGCGAGGAGCTCGCGCTGGTCCCGGACGACGGTCGTGTGGTGCACGACCGGGGCGCGCAGCCTGGTCCACGCCTCCCGGTTCTTGAGCACCAGGGGATAGCCGAGCCACCGGGCCTGGGCGAGGAGCTCGTCCCGGTCCCCGGGGGTGCAGGTCCGGGGC
The DNA here is from genome assembly GCF_042677465.1 of Kitasatospora sp. NPDC127111. Classification (NCBI taxonomy): domain Bacteria; kingdom Bacillati; phylum Actinomycetota; class Actinomycetes; order Kitasatosporales; family Streptomycetaceae; genus Kitasatospora; species Kitasatospora sp. NPDC127111. The sequence continues at coordinate 44,404 of NZ_JBHXTG010000016.1, read as the reverse complement.
GTGCGCACGCCGTACCGGCGGCAGATCCGTTCCAATTCCTGCTTGCTGGCGAGCCTGCGCGGCAGCCCCGACGGCACCGGGGGCAGCAGGAAGTACGGTGCCAGGCGGTCGGCGTGCTCCGCCAGCAGGACGGCGGCCTCGTCCCCGACGGCCACGGCCACGCTGCGCCGGCCGATCGTGCGGCCGATCCGCAGCAGCGCGGCGACCAGCTCCTCCTGGTCCTCGAACCCGGTGGTGGGCAGGACCAGCCGCCCCGTCAGGTACCGCGAGACGGCGCTCGGGGTGAACCGGTCCTCGACCATCGCGTGCACCGGCACCCCGAGCCGTCCGAGGCTGCGGGTGACTCCGAGGCTGACGTGCTCCTGCGGGTAGCGGCCGATCTTGACGACGAGCGCCGGCACGGCGCCGTCCGGGTCAGTACGCGCCCGTGCCATGGATGACCACGGAGGGCGTACGGGCGAGGATCTCCAGGTCGAGGGCCGGTGACCAGTTCTCCACGTAGTCCAGGTCGAGCTGGACCCGCTCCTGCGCGGCGACCTCGGAGCGCCCGCTGACCTGCCACAGTCCGGTCAGGCCCGGCTTCACCAGCAGCCGACGGCGCCTCACCTGCGGGTCGAGGGCGAGCAGCTCGTCGCGCGGCAGCGGTCGCGGGCCGACCAGCGCCATCCGGCCCGTGAGCACGTTGAACAACTGCGGCAGCTCGTCCAGCGAGTAGTGCCGCAGGAACGAGCCGACCCTGGTCACCCGGGGGTCGTCGGCGATCTTGAAGAACGCGCCGTCGCCGCCGTACTGGTTCAGGGCGGCCAGCTCGGCCTTGCGCTGCTCCGCATCGCGGTACATCGTGCGGAACTTCAGCAACGTGAACTCCCTGCCGTCGCGCCCGATCCGACGCTGCGTGAAGATGGCCGGTCCCGGGCTGTCCAACCGCACCACCAAGGCGATCACGAGCAGGAGCGGCGCCAGCGCCAGCAGTCCGAGCCCGGCGGCCAGCCGGTCCAGCGCCTCCTCGGGGATGCGCGCCGTGTGCGAGATCCTCGGCGCCTCCAGCCGAAGCAACGGTATCCCGGCCACCGGCTGCACGGCGAGCCGAGCGGCGGCGACGTCCGCCGGCACGGGTGCGAGCAGCAGCTCGACACCCCGCGCCTGGAGGTCCCAGGTCAGCCGGCGCAGCTCGGCCGCGTCCAGGCCCGGGCCGGGTACCGCGATCACGGCGTCGCACGCGCGGCGCGACACGGCGCTCGGCAGGTTCCCCGGCAGGCAGGTGCCCATGACCTCGAACTCGTGGACCGCTCCCCGGGTCAGCAGGGCGCTCAGCTCGGCGCAGGCCGTGGTGGGGCCGGCCACCAGCACCCGGCGCGCCTGGCCGCTCCGTCGCCGGGCGGCTCGGAGCCGGCGCCGCAGGAGGCGGCGCAGCGCGATCGTCAGGACGGCGGCGACGGGGAGCGCGAGCAGCGCGTCGTGCAGCAGTCCCTCGTGCGGCGCGAACCACCAGGCGGCGGCGGACAGCACGACGGCCAGGCCGGCGGCGCGCAGCACCCGGCGGAACTCCCCGTGGCCGGTGCGCAGGCACCACTGGCCGTACGCGCGCTGCGTCGCCAGGCAGAGCAGCCAGAGCGGTACCAGGGCGGCCGGCACGGCCCACCGGCCGGTGGCCGCCACCACGACGGCGGAGGCACCGGCCGCGGCCAGGGCATCGGCCGTGAGGAAGGATGCCCTGGGCGCGCGGACCGGCGCCGGTCTCGGGGGTCGTGGTCGCGGTGGTCCGTCCGGGGCGGTCGGCCCGGGTTGCTCCGGTTGCTCCGGTTGCTCCGGTTGCTCCGGGCGGGTGGCAGCGGGCGGCGCGCCCGCTGGGCGGGCGGAGGTCGCGGAGGTGGTGAACGGCGTTCGGCCGGCCCGGGGCTCGGCCCTGGAGGTGGACGTGGTTCTCATCGTGGGCGTGCCTCTCTGAGGCAGAAGGGCGTCGAGGCGTCGCCGGGCATCACACCGGTACGCGAGAGCGCCGGGAGACCCGTGCCGAAAACCCACCCCGCGGGACTCGCGCTCAGAAACTCGCGCCGAGGAACGTGCCCGTTGCCTCTGGCCGTACGGCGACGGAGACCGCACGGCGCCGGTACGGATGACGAGGGAGACCGCAGCTCGTTGTCGCTGCCTCTCCGGCCGGTGCCGGGTGGTGATCCCTGGGGGCAGCCCGTCGGCCGGAGGCTCTCATCCGCCGTCGCAGCGTATGCTTACGCCGTATATGTACACTTTGCCCCCGATCGGGTGGCGGGTCAATAGCCCGGCGCGCAGGGCTTGTTCGGAGCCCTCCCCCAGGGCCTCCCCCACCGCCTCGTCCGGGGGCTCGCGCGGCGCCTCCCCCGCCGCCTCGTCCGGGGCCTTCCCCCAGGGCCTCGACCGGGGGCTACTCCGGGGGCCCGTCCGGGGGCTCGTCCGCGGGGCCGCCCACGGACTTCCTCGGCGGCCGGTGCGGGAGCTTCCGCGGCGGCGGCCGGTCCGGGGCGAACCGGTCGAGCAGCGCGTCCAGCCCCGCCGCGAGCCCCTGCTCGCCCCCGTGGGCCAGCAGCGCCGGGGCCTTCGCCCGCAGGCCGGGCAGTTCCTCGGCGGGCATCAGGTGCAGGCCCAGCCGGAAGGCGGGATCGGGCTCGTCCGGGTTGTCGACCATGGCCCGCAACGCCTCGAAGATGTAGCCGAGCACCCAGGCGTTGTACACCCGGAAGGCGGCCACCACGGCGGCCTCGTCGAGGCCCGCCGCGTCGAGCAGGGCCAGCACCCGCTCGTGGTCGCGCAGCACCGCCAGCGGGCGGCGGCTCATCGGCACGGCGAGCATGCGGGTCGCCAGCAGCGGCGCGACGTGGGGGTGGGACAGGGAGATCCGGTACGTCTCGCGCGCCGTCCGGTGCAGCTCCGTACGCCAGTCGGGCGACCCGCCCGCCCGGCGCCCGCCGCCGGGCTCCGCGGCCAGGGCCTCCTGCAGTTCGATGTACAGCGCCTCGACCAGCCCGTCGAGCAGTGCGTCCTTGCCGGGCGCGTACCGGTAGATGGCCATCGCCTCGACGCCGAGCTCGGCCGCCAGCCGACGCATGCTCAGCGCCGACAGGCCCTCGTGGTCCACCAGGTCGAGGGCCGCGGCCAGCACCCGCTCGCGGCTGAGCCGGCCCCGGCCGCCGCGCGACCGGGTCGGCGGACGGCCGGCACCGCTCGGGCCGCGCCCGCGTCCTGCGTCCTGCGTCATGCCTCGCCTCCACAGCGCGCCCGCCGCCCGACCGTTCCGTCCCGACCTTATGCCTGCCGGGCGGGGAAGCCCGCGCACCGGGCGGGTGCCTGCGCGCCCCGGCGGAGTCGTCCGATGGCGGGCCCGGTCGGCCTGCGGAAGGATTGTCCGGGCATCGGTCAACCCTGGATGCCGGAAGTGACGAGGTGTGCCCTTGAGCCGTCTGACCTGGGACTGCCGCCGCGGCCCCCGTCGGGGAGGACCGCCCGGGTGCCCCGCCCCGGTGCCCGCCGGAGCCGGCCCCGGTGGCCGCGGCCGGGCGCCCCGCACGGCCGGCGTCGGCCACCGGGCACCGGCCGGGCACCCACCGCTCCGGCCCGCGCCCGGGCCGTCGGGACGGGCCCCGGCCGAAGCGGACTCCGGCACCACCACGACCCGCATCCGGACGCGGCCCGCCTGCGAGCGCTCCTCCCCCGGCCACCGCGCCGGGCACCGGCTCACCCGGATGACCGCCCGCCGCCGCCGGGTGCTGCCGCGCCACTGGACGCTCCCGGGCCGGCGGACCGGACGCGGCGCGCACACCGATCCGCCGGCCCGGCAGCGGCCGCCCGGACCACCGCCACCCGGTCCGGCCGAGCGCCCCGGGCCCCCCGACCCGTCCGGACGTCCCGACCCGTCCGGACGCCCCGACCCGCCCGGCCCGCGCGGGCCCGCCGAACCCCCCGGGCCGGCCCGCGCCGACGTTCCGGCCCCCGCGCCGCCGGGTCAGGAGCCCGTCACCGACCGGACCCTGCGCACCACCCGCACCATCGTCGTGCTGGCCGCCACCGAGATCGTCGGGAAGCTCTCCACCCTCGTCCTCGTCGTCGGCGCCGCCCGGCTCCTCGGCCCGGCCGACTTCGGCGTCTTCTCCTACGCGCTGGCGATCGGCTCGCTGGCCGCGATCGTGCCGCTCTGGGCCTACGACACGACGCTGGTCCAGCGGGCCAGCGCCGAGCCGAGGCGGCTGCGCGCCATGCTCGCCGCGCTGCTGGCCATGCGCACCGTCCTCGTCGTCCTGGTGTTCCTGGTCGTCCTCGCGATCGTCGGGCTCGCGCCGCCGGGCGGGGGCGGGAACGTGCTGGGCGGGCTGCTGGTGATCGCCGCGACGCTGCTGGACACCTTCACCGAGACGTACCGCTCGGCCGCCGCCGTGATGGAGCGGCAGGGCATCATCGCGGTCGTCCACCTCGTCCAACGGTTACTCACCGCGGCCGCCGCACTGGCCGCACTGCTCGCCGACACCGGCCTGCTCGGGCTCGGCGTCGCCTACTTCGCCGGCACCGCCGTCGGCCCGGTGCTCGCCGCCCTCATGGTGCGCCGCGCGGGGGTGCGGCCCGACTGGCACGCCCTCTCCCGCGCCGAGGTGGCGGACCTCAACCAGGGCGCCTGGGTGATCGGCCTGTCCAACGTGGTGCTGATCGCCCTGTTCCGGCTCGACACGGTGATGCTCGCCGGCTTCGCCGGGAGCCGGGCCGTCGGCATCTACGCGGCGGCCTACCGCCTGCTGGAGACGGCCGTGTTCGTCTGCTGGGTGGTCACCCGGGCGATCTTCCCCAAGATGGCGGCCGACCCCGCGCCCCAGCGGGTCCGGCGCCTCACCGAGCAGGGCTTCGGCGTGCTGGCCGCCGCGTTCGTGCCGTACATGACGGTGCTGCTCTGCCGGGGCCACGACATCCTGCGGGTGCTGTACGGCCCGGAGTTCGCCGACGCCGGCACGGTCATGCTGGACTGGCTGGCCCCGGCGCCGCTGCTCTTCGGCCTGGCCTTCCTGGCCGGCTTCGCGATCCTCGCGGCGGGGCCCACCGTACGCGTCCTGGTCAGCTCGCTGGTCGCGCTGGCCTCGAACGTCCTCCTGAACCTCCTGCTGATGCCCCGCTACGGCGGAGCGGCCGCGGCCTTCACCACCACGCTGTCCTACGCCGTCCAGGGCGCCACGCTCATCGTGCTCGGCCGCGCCCGGGCGGGCGTGCCCCGGGTCGGGCGGGTGGGCCTGCCCGCCGTGGCCGGCTCGGCCGCGGCCGCCGTGCCGCTGCTGGCACCCTGGCCGCTGCTGCCCGCCCTGCTCGCCGCGCTGGTGGTCTACCTCCCGTGCTGGGCGCTGACCGCGCGTCGCGTCGACCCGAAACAGGTCCAGGTCCTGCGCGGCCTGTTCCGCCGGGGGAGGACGGCATGACCGACCCGCTGCGCGTCACCGTGGTCGCCTCCGCCGGGGTCGTCGGCGGCGCCGAACTCTGGCTGCTCTCCCTGCTGGACGCCACGGACCGGCTCGCCGTGGACGCCGTGCTGCTCGCGGAGGGGCCGCTGGAGGCGGAGTTCGCCCACCGCGGCGTGCCGCACGTGGTCCGGCCGACCGGCCGCACCACCCCGGCGATCGCCGCCACCGGCGCCTGGCTGGCCCGCCGGCTGCGCGCCGCCCGCCCCGACGTGGTCCTCGCCAACGGCGTCAAGGCCGCGGTGGTCACCGCCCCCGCGGCCCGGCTGGCCGGCGTGCGCTGCCTGTGGGCCAAGCACGACCACTCCTTCGACGGCCCGCCGATGCGGCTGCTGGCCGCGGCCACCGACGGCTGCGTGGCCACCGAGCAGGGCCTGGTCCGGGCGTCGCACGACCCGCGCGCCGTCCTGGTGCCCGTCCCCGCCCCGGACGGACCGGCCCTGTCGCCCGCCGCGGCCCGCGCCGAGCTGGGCCGGCACGGGGTGCGGGTCGACGCGGACGAACTGCTGCTGCTCACCGCCGGGCGGCTCGTCCCGTACAAGGGCGTGGACGACGCGATCACCGCGCTCGCCCGGCCGGGCGGCGAACGGTGGCGGCTCGCCGTGGTCGGCGGCAACGACCCGGCGGCACCGGGCGAGCGGCAGCGCCTCGCCGAGCTGGCCGCCGCCCTCGGGGTGGGCCACCGGGTGGACTTCGCCGGCTGGATCCGGGACGCCTGGCGCATCGTTCCCGCCGCCGACGCCGTCGCCGTCCTGACCAAACCCGACCCGACCGGACCGGGCCAGGAGGCCTTCGCCGGCACCGCCGTCGAGGCGATGCTCGCCGGCGTACCCGTGATCACCACGCCCGGCTCGATCACCGAGCGGGTCACCGGGCCCGCCGGCCCGGCGGAGTCCGCGGGGCCCGCCGGAATCTCCGTCCGCCCGGCCGACCCCGCCGAAGTGGCCGGCGCGCTGCGACGGCTCACCGACCCGGACACCCGGGCGGCCATGGGCCGGGCCGGGCGGCAGCGGACCGCCGCCGCCCCCGGGCCCGCCGTCTGCGCCGCGAAGCTGGCCCAGGCGCTGTCCGAGGCCGCCCGCCTCCCCGGCACCGGTCTGGTGGGAACGGCGCCCGTGTCGGTGGTGACGACGGTCCTCGACGAGGGCCCGGCGGTCGACCGGCTGCTGCGCCGGCTGCTGCCCCAGCTCACGGTGGCGGGCGACGAGATCGTGGTGGTCGACGGCGGCTCCGCCGACGACACGGCGGCCCGGGCCCGCGCCGGGGCGGCGCGGGACCCCCGGATCCGCGTGCACGTCGTCCCCGGCGCGGGCATCTCGGCCGGCCGCAACGCCGGCGTCCGGGAGGCCCGCAACGACCTCATCGCGTGCACCGACGCGGGCTGCGCCCCCGACGCGCACTGGCTGGCCCGGCTGCGGGCGGCCGCCGCCGAGCCCGATCCGGCCGCCCTGCTGACCGGCGTGTACCGGGTGGGCGGCGACGGCGTGCTCTCCGGCGCGATGGCGGTGGTGGGCTACCCCGTCCCCGAGGAGGCCCGCCACCCGGGGCCGTGGACCCGCCTCTACTGCCGGCTCCTGGGCCGGGGGTTCGAGGCCGACATGCCGACCGGCCGCTCGATGGCCTTCACCCGCGAGGCCTGGCGGGACGCCGGCGGATTCCCGGAGGGACTGCGCACCGGCGAGGACGTCCTGTTCGGCCGGGCGGTGACCGCGGCCGGGCACCAGGCCGTCCTGGTGGCCGGCGCCGAGGTCGACTGGGAGCAGCGGCCGACCCTGCGCGGGACCGCGGTGATGTACTTCCGCTACGGCGACGGCGGCGGCCGGGCGGCCGACGCCCGTCTGCTGGGGCGCGACGTGCTGCGGGCGGCCGGGTACGCGGCCGCCGGATCCCTCGCGGCGCGCGGGCCGCGCGGCCGGGCCGTCGCGGCGGCCGGGGCCGCCTGCTACCTCTCGGTGCCGCTGGCCCGGGCCGTCCGCACCCGGCGCTGGGCCTCGCTGCCCGCCGTCCCGGTGGCCGCGGCCGTCCGCGACCTGGCCAAGGTGGCGGGGGCCGCGCACGGCCTGGCCGGCCGGGTGCGATCGGGCCCGGCCGCGGTCCGTGGCGCCGGGGGCCGTAGCGCCGGGGGCCACGTGACCGGGGGCCAGGAGACCGCGGGCCGCGAGACCGGGGGCCCGGAGTCTGCGGGCCGCGCGTCCGCGGGCCGCGCGCCGGGAGACCGCGGGACCGGGTCCCGGACGGCCGGGGCCGGCACGCGCCGGAGCCGCGCGGCCCGGAGCCGCGCGTCCCGGCCCCGGACGGACGGGGCGTCATGAACCGGGCGGCGGTGCTGCAGCGCGGGCTGGGGGTCGGCGCCTCGTGCGTGGTGTTCCTCGGCGTCCTGCTGCTGGTGGCGGCGGGCCGGCTGCCGCTGGGCCTGCTCGCCCTGCTGGCGGTGGGACTGCTGGCCGCCGCGGCCACCTTCGCGGTGCGCCGGCCCGTCCTCGCCCCGGCCGCCGCCGCGGCCCTGCTGGTGGCCGGGGACGTCGCGGTGCCCCTGGTGGAGCACCTGGCCAAACTGACCAGCGTCCTGGCCGCGGTGCTCGTCCTGTTCGCCCGGATGGCCGGGCGCGGGCGACGGATCGGCTGGTCGCCGCTGCTGGCCACGCTGGCCCTGCTGATCACCTGCGCCTTCCTGTCCACCGCCACCAGCCTCGACCCGGCCAGGTCGCTGTTCCAGGACGCCGACTACCTGGTCGGACTCGCCCTGGCGGCGTCCGTGGTCGCGGCGACGGTGGACCGCACCGACCTGCTGCTGCTCGCGACGGTGATCACCCTCTCGGGCGCGGTGCTGTGCGTCAGCGCGCTCACCTCCGCGGCCGACCTGGAGGCGCGCAACAACGCGACCGTGGTCAGCAACCGGCCGATCGGCGTCTTCGCGCAGCCCAACGAGCTGGGCCTGGCCGCCGCGATGACCCTGTGCTTCAGCATCGCCATCACCGTCCTGGCGTTCCGCCAGCGCCGCCGGACGACCGGCGCGCTCTGCGCGGCCACCGCGGCGCTCGCCCTCGTCGCCCTGCTGCTGAGCCTGTCCCGGGGCGCCTGGATCGGTGCCACCCTGGGCCTGGTGGTGCTGGCCGCACTGCTGCGCGAGGCCCGGCGGCCGCTGCTGACGGGCCTCGCCGCCCTGGTCACCGTGGCGGTCGTCCAGCTGGTCGTCCTGCGGACCACCGCGAACGTCGTCACCCAGCGGCTGCTGACCCTCTTCAACGGGCAGCGCAACCCCTACGACGTCCGCCCCGAGGTGTGGGCCGAGGCGCTCGACCAGCTCGGCCGGCGTCCCCTGCTCGGCTCCGGGCCCCGGGCCTTCCCCGCGGCCGCGCGGGCGAACCTGGCCAACTTCACCGCCGCGCGGGACGCCGACCACGCGCACAACCTGCTGCTCACGGTGGGCGCGGAGCAGGGCGTGCTGGGGGCGGCCGGGCTGATCGCGGCGGTCTCGGTGGGGGCCTGGGAGGCACTGCGCAACGCGCGGCCCCCGAAGCGGGGGCCGACCGACGGCAGTTCACCCGGGCCGGCCACCGACCTGGTGGTGCGCGGCGTCTCGGCCGGAGCCGCCGCCGCGCTGGCCGCCGTGATCGGCCAGGGAATCGTCGACTACCCGCTGCGCAACCCCATCACCGACGCCCTGACCTGGCTGGTCATCGGCCTGCTGGCGGCCTGTGCCCGCACCCGGTCGGGCCGACCGGCCCCCGAGATCCCGAGGTTCGCGCCATGACAGAACAGGTCCAGGAGCTCGAGCCGGCGCAGCGGCCGGCCCGGACGTCCCCCCGTCCGAACCTGCGCGCGCTGCTGGCCGCCCTGCTGGCGGGCGCGATCGTGCTCGGCGCCGGGCTGGCCGTGATCGGGACCGTCCACAAGCGCTACGCGGCGACCAGCACGCTCTCCTTCTCGCCGCGGGTGACCTCCGTGAACGCCGACGTCGTCCAACTGGCCGCCAGCCGGTACGCGGTCGTGGCGGGCTCGACCAGCACGGTGGCCGAGGCGGCCGCCGCCAGCTCGCTGACACCGCACGAGCTGCGCTCCGGCCTGGCGGTGGCCGTCCAGCCGCTCACCGCCAACCTGGACATCACCGCGTCGCTGAAGGACGCCCGGCAGGCCGCGACCGCGGTCAACGCCATCGCGGACATCGTGGCCAGATCCGCGGCCTCCGACCCGCTGATCGCCGGCGACGTCACCGACCGGGCGGACCTCGGATCCGTCAAGACCAAGCCGTCCCGGACGCTGCTGTGGCTCATCACGATCGCGGCGGCCGTCCTGGTCGCCGGCTGGGTCGGCTTCCTGGTCCGCTACCTCACCCTCAGGACAATGGCGAGGCGAGAATGAGCACCACACCTGGACCGGGCCGCCGGCCCGGCGCCCGCGGACCGCTGGTCCTGATGTACCACGGCATCGGCAGCCGCCCCGCGGAGCGCGATCCGTACAACCTGTTCGTGCCGCCGGAGGGGCTGGAACGGCAGCTGACCACCCTGGTCGAACGCGGCTGGACGCCGCTGACCCTCGACCGGTACCTGAACGGGGACGTCCCGCGGCGCAGCGTGCTGGTCACCTTCGACGACGGGTACCGGTCGATGCTCGACGAGGGGCTGCCCCTGCTGCGACGGCTGCGGGTGCCCGCCACGGTCTTCGTCCTCCCCGGGCTGCTCGACGGCACCTCGCGGTGGATGGCGCGGATGCCGGACGAGCCGCTGCTCGACGCCGCCGGCGTCCGGGAACTGGCGCGCGCCGGGCTGGACGTGGAGTGCCACGGCTGGGACCACAGCGACCTGGTCCGAACCGACCCCGAGGGCCTGGACCGCAACGTCGCCGGCGCCGCCGAGGCCCTGGCCGACCTGCTCGGCAGACGCCCCCGGGCCTACGCCTACCCCTACGGCACGCACGACGCCCGGGCCCGCCGCGCGGTGGCCGCGGCCGGCTTCCAGGTCGCCTTCAGCGTGCACGAGGGCGACGGGCGGTACGCCGTCCCGCGCGTCGACGTCAACTCCACGGACACCGGTGCGACGTTCCGGCTGAAGACCAGCCGGGCCTATCCGGCGCTGCGCCGGGTCAGCGGCGCCGTGCCCAAGCTCCGCCCGGCCCTGCACGCGGTGCTGGGCAGCGCCCGGCGTTCCTGACGGCGGATCGGCGTTCCTGACGGCGGTTCGGCGGGTGCCGGCGGGTGCTGGCAGTTCGTGGCAGCTCAGGGCAGTCCGTGGCAGTTCGTGGCAGATGCTGGCAGTTCCTGGCGGGCGCCGGCGGGGGCCGACGGGTGCCGGCAGTTCCTGGCGGGCGCCGGCAGTTCCTGACGCCTCGACGGCCGGTTGCCGGGCGCCGCCGCTCAGCCGGGCGCCGCCGCTCAGCCGTGCGCCGGTCAGCCGTGCGCCGCCCACGCCCGGCGGGCGTCGTCGTAGACGGTGTACATGTGCTCGACGACCTGGCGCACGTCGTGGTGCCGGCAGACGTGCCGCTGCGCCCGCCGGCCCAGCCGGTGGCAGCCGTGGAGGTCGGCCAGCCGCGCACTCACCGCGGCCGCGAGCGCGCCGGGATCGTCCGGCGGGACGAGGGCCACCGGCCACTGGGGGGCGGGCAGGCTCTCGCGGGCGCCGGGCACGTCGGTCACCACGACGGGGCAGCAGCAGGCCATGGCCTCCAGCGGAGCGAGCGCCATCCCCTCCCAGCGGGAGGGCAGCACCACGAGGTCCGCCGCCCGGTACCAGTCGCGCGGATCGGCCACGTCCCCGGCGAACCGGACGGCCTCGGGCGCCCGGGCGGCCAGCGCCGCGCGGTCCGGCCCGTCGCCGACCAGGACCAGCTGCGCCCCGGCCACCCGGTCCCGGACGCCGGGCCACGCCCCGAGCAGCACGTCCTGGCCCTTCTGACGGCACAGCCGTCCCACGCACACCGCCAGGGGCACCGCGTCGTCCACGCCGAGCCGGCCGCGCGCCGCCTGCCGCGAGGACCCGTTCGCACCGGCGAAGTAGGCGAGGTCCACGCCGTTCGGCACGACCACGTAGGGGGCCCGCACCCCGGCCGCCCGGCCCTGGAGGTGCTCCGCCTCGCTGACGCACACCAGCCGGTGCACCCACCGCGCCCCGGCCCGCTCCCACTGCGCCAGCGCCACCCGCAGCGGGCCCGGCACCGCGTCGAACGACCAGGCGTGCGGCTGGAACACCGTGGGCAGCCGGCCCCGCAGCGCCAGCCGGCCCGCGAGGCCCGCCTTCGAACTGTGCAGGTGCACCAGGTCCGGCCGCGCCGACCGGACCACCCGGCGCAGCGCGGCCACCTCGCGGGCCAGCCCGGGGCCGGGAGCGCGACCGGCCTCCCACGGCACGACGTGCGCGCCGGAGCACTCGGCCGCCCGGTGCAGCCGGCTGCCGGGCAGGCAGGCCACGACCACCCGGTCGCCCCGGGCGCACTGACCCGCGACGAGGTCGGCGGCCACCCGGGCGACCCCGCCCTCGCTGGACTGCGCGACGTGCAGGATGGTCCGCCGGCCGTCCGGGCCGGGCCCGGGCCGCGGAGCCGTGGCGTGGTGTGCGGTCGTGGTCATCGTGCTGTGCCTCTCCGGGCGGTACGGCGCCGGGTCGGCCCGTCTTGGGGGTCGGGACGGCGTGTCTCGCGCGTCGGGCGCGAGTCTTGGGGGGCCGGGACGGCGTGTCCCGTGGCGTCGGGACGGCGGGTCTTGGGGGCCGGGACGGCGTGTCCTGGGGGTCAGGACGGGAGCAGGCGTCCGGTCGCCGCGCGCAGTCTGCGGTAGAGCCGGTTGCGCCGCACCTGCAGGCCCTCGGCCGGGGGCGCCACCGGGGCGCCGCGGAGCTCGGTCCAGATCTGGAAGAGCTGCGGCGGCGTGTCCGCGCGGACGGTCAGCCGGGAGATCCGCAAAGGGTCCTCGGTGCTCGAACTGAAGGCGTTGCCTTTCGACACCCCCGAGGTCCACCCCGCCTCCCTGACGGCCCGCCGGACGGGCGGGCTGGAGTAGCCGTGGGGGTAGGCGAAGGAGCCGACCTCGTGCCCCAGCACCTCCTCCAGGTGGCGCTTGCAGTCGAGGATCTCGGGCAGCCAGCGGCCGCCGCCGAGCACGTCCAGCTCCGCGTGGGTCATCGAGTGGCCGCCGATCTCCACCCCGAGGCTGTCCAGGGTCGCGACCTGGCGCCAGTTCAGCATGTCGGAGGGCGGCAGCAGGCTGCCGGACCCGGCGGCGCCGGGCGGGTGGACGGCGCCGACCGTCACGTACAGGGTGGCGGGCAGCCCGCGTTCGGTCAGCACCTCCGCGACCGTCCAGTAGAAGTCGGCGAAGCCGTCGTCGAAGGTGAGCACGGCCGCGTTGGACGGCACCGGGGGGCCGCCCCGCTGCGCCAGGACCAGGCGGCGCAGCGGCACCACCTCGAGGCCGCTGCCGGCGATCCGGTCCAGTTGCTCGCGGAAGACGGCCGGGGTGACGGTGAGCGGGGAGATCCACGACGGCGGGTTGTTCGACACCGAGTGGTACTGGAAGACCGGCACGACGGTCATGGCAGGCTCCGGTGCCGGGCTCGCGGCGGCCGGTGGGGCTGTCCCGGAAGGTGCGGCGCCGCGGCCAGGCGGCAGGCCGCGCCCGCGAGCAGGTCGCGCAGCACGGCCGCGAAGGGGCGCGGCCTGGCCGGGGATCCGCCGGTGAGGGCGGTGGCGCTGTGGCTCTCCATGGCCTTCGTCCGTCCTTCCGGTCGTCCGGGTGTGCTGGGTGGGGCGCGCAAACGGTTCATCACGAGTGTTTCGTTCATGGCGGGCGATTCATCGGGGGTGGTTCATCGGAGGTGGTTCACCGGGGGTGGTTCACCGGGGGTGGTTCACGGCAGGTGATCGGTCGTCCGGGGTGGTCCGTGGGGATCGTCCCCGCCGGTCCGGCTCGACGGCCGGCCGGACCGACCGGGGCCTCCGAGGCGGCCGACCCGACTCGACGCGCCCGGAGGCCCCGGTGGTGGCACCGGTCGTGGTCCGGTGCCCGGAGGCGGCGGGCCGGGCCGACGCGGGCCCGCCGTAGGTGGTCGGTGGGTACCGGGTGAGCGGTACCGGGTGAGGGGGCCCGGGTGGCCGGGAACCGAGGGGGCGTCGACCAGCGCCCGAGGCGGCGTGGCGGGCTCGCCTGCCGCTCCGGTGGCCGGGGCCAAGCCGAGCAGGTGTCCGTGCAGCCGCACCAACGCCAACACGCGGCCGTCCGGGCCGGCGGCGCCGGGACCGCGGGGCGGGCACAGGCCGCCCCGCTCGTCCGGCCCCGGTGCGACGATCCGGAGGGTGGTGTAGAGCGAGTCACGAACGGCAGGGCGCGGACAGGCAGCTGCGGTGCGCCGGTCGGGGCCTTTCATCATCGCTCCCCCGCGGCTGCGGTCACCGCGGCCTTGGCGCCGGGACGCTCGGTCACGAGGACGCGCAGCGCCGCCGTGCCGTCGGAGACGGCCTGGCGGCGCGAGCGGCCGCTGCGGCGAGGAAGTTCCAGGCTCGGCACCTCCGCGATCCGGAGGCCGGCGCGCAGGGCGTGGGCGATCATCTCGGTCTCGATCTCGGAACCGGAGGACCGCAGGTCCAGCGCGTTCAGGACGGCGCGGCGGAAGGCGTAGAAGCCGTAGCAGAGGTCCGTCATGGAGGTGCGGTAGAGGTGGTTGGTGAGGACGACCATCGCCCGGTGGCCCAGCGAACGCACCCGGCCGAGGTCCAGCGAGCCGCCGCCGGCGATGCGGCGCGAGCCCTTGACGAAGTCGTAGCCGTTGTCGAGGAAGTGCAGGTAGTGCGGGATCTCCCCGGGCCACATGGAACCGTCGGCGTCCATCGTCACGACGTACTCACCGGTGGCGGCGGCGAATCCCGCGCGCAGGGCGCTGCCCTTGCCCGGTGCGCTCTGCCGGACCCTGCGGACGACGGGCCGGCGGTGCCGGCCCGCGGCCGCGTCCGGGTCGTCGGCGGCGCGACCGTCCTCGGTGACGGTGGTGCCGGTGGTGAGGTCACCGGTGCCGGTGCCTGTGGCGTCGTCGGCAGTGCCGGTGGCGTGGTCGTCGGGCGCGGCGGCCCCGGTGGCGCCGACCGGCTCGGTGACGTCGACCAGGATGACCTCGTCCACGCAGCGCGGGATCTGCTCGAACACCCAGGGGACCTCGTCGGCATCCCGGCGGACCGGGACGATCAGGCTGACGCCGCGCCCGCGGGCGGCCGGGTGCGGACCGCGGGTCGCGGTCCGCCGGGCGGTCGTCCGGTCGGTGGCCCGGCGCATGAGCCCGTCGCGCTCAGGGCGTTCGGGGCGTTCGGACGGATTCGGGCGGACGTCATCGGGCAGGATGGTGCTCATCGAGGGCGGCCTCTCGGGGGGAGGCGGCGGGCGGCGCCGGAAGGCGGCGCGGCCCCTGGTGTGACGGGGCGGGCCCGGGTGCGCGACGGATGCGCGGGGGGCGGGGCCCCGGAACACAGTTCCCGCGCGGACTTCCGGACGGGGACTGCCGGAACTACGGGGAGCGACCGGCGGCCGGATGGGGGTGCGCGCCGCGGGCTCCCGGGCGCCGAAGCGCCGGTCTGTCGAACTGGCCTGAACCTTCGTCCCGCACCGGGGGTGCGGTCTGTGCCAGGGCCTCATCGTGCACACGTACGGAGAGTCACGTCAAGGGGGTTTGTCCGGTTTTTTACGATTTCACGATGGGTCGCGCGCCGCCTACGCGCGGCACCTCACACCGCCCGCGCGCGGCGGCCCGGCCCTGACCGGGCCGCCCTTCAGCCACCGACCGGGCGGCCCTCCGGCTCCTCGGCGATCCGACGGGCGATCTCGGCGGGCCGCACCGGGCGGCCGAAGTGCCAGCCCTGCGCCCAGTCACAGCCGATGGCGCGCAGCCGCTCGGCGTCCTTGCGGGTCTCCACGCCCTCGGCGGTGACGGTCAGGCCCAGCGCGTGCGCCATCGACACCAGGCCGCTGACGATCCGCCACCCCGTCTCCTCGTCCTTGGCCGGGTCGTGCAGGTCGCCGACGAACGAACCGGCGATCTTCAGCCCGGAGACCGGCAGGTCGCGCAGGTAGGCCAGGTTGGACCAGCCGGTGCCGAAGTCGTCGACGGCGAGCGAGACGCCCTGGTCAACCAGCCCGTGCAGGGTGCGCAGCGCCTCGTCCTCCGGGCCGACCACGGTGGACTCGGTGATCTCCAGCTGGAGCCGGGCCGGGTCCAGGCCGGTGGCGTCCAGGATCCGGCCGAGGTCGGTCACCAGGGCGGCGCTGCGGGCCTGACGGACCGCCAGGTTGACGTTCAGTTGCGGCGCGTCGTCACCGAACCGCTTGATCCACTCCGCCGCCTGGCCGCAGGCCTGCTCCAGCACCCAGCGGCCGAGCGGCATGATCAGGCCGGTCTCCTCGGCGGTGGTGACGAACTCGTCCGGGCCGAGCACGCCGAGCTGCGGGTGGCGCCAGCGCACCAGCGCCTCGACGGCGGCCAGCCGGCCGTCCGTCAGCGCGTACAACGGCTGGTAGTCGATGAAGAACTCGCCGCGGTCGAGGGCGGCCGGCATCCGGACCGAGACGGCGTAGCGGCTGACCGCGCGGGCGTTCTCCTTGGGGTCGAAGAGCGTCCAGCGGCCGCGGCCGGCCTCCTTGGCCCGGTACAGCGTCAGGTCGGCGGCGCGGACGGCGGCGCCCGGCGTGGTGGTGGAGACGCGCCGCTCCAGCACGCCCACGCTGGCTCCCACGGCGAGCTTGTGATCGCCGATCAGGACCGGCCCGGCCAGCGCCTTCAGCACGGTCTTGGCGGCGGCGACGGCCTCCTGCTCGCCGCGGCAGTTCTCCAGCAGCACCACGAACTCGTCGCCGCCGAGCCGGGCGACCAGGTGGCCGAGCGGGGTGAGGGCGGCCTTCAGCCGGGCCGCGACGGCGGAGAGCAGCTGGTCACCGGTGTCGTGGCCGAGGCTGTCGTTGACCACCTTGAAGCCGTCGAGGTCCACGTAGCAGAGGCCGAACCGGGCGCCCGGGTCCGGCTCCTCGAAGAGCTTCTCCAGCCGCTCGAAGAAGGCCGCCCGGTTGGGCAGGCCGGTCAGCGGGTCGTGGGTGGCCTGGTGGCGCAGCCGCTCCTGGAGCCGGTAGCGGTCGGTGATGTCCTCCAGCATCGCCACCTGGTACTGCGGGCGGCCGTCGTCGTCGCGGATCAACGAGACCGTCAGGTGGGTCCAGACCACCTCGCCGTCCGCCCGGTAGTACGGCTTGTCGAACTGGAAGTACTCCCGCTTGCCGCTGATCAGCTCCTCGTACGCCTCCCAGACGCCCGGGGTGTCCTCGGGGTGGACGAGGTCGCCGACCCGGCGGCCCTGCATGTCCTCCGGGCCGGCCCCGAACAGCTCCTGGAGCGCCTTGTTGACGGCGAGGATGTTGCCGTCGGTGTCGCCGATGCCGATGCCGATCGCCGCGCTCTCGAACAGCGCGCGGAACCGGGCCTCGGAGGCGCGCAGCGCCCGTTCGGCCTCCTTGCGGGCCACGTCGGCGGCGGTGCGGATGGCCTCCTGCTCGCGCAGGGTGCGCTCGCGCAGCGCGGCCGCCCAGCCGGCCGCGAAGGCGCCGCACAGCGCGGGCCCGCGGTCGTCGGTGACCGGCTGTTCCTGGAGCAGCTCGACGGCGCGCGCCAGCACCACCGGGTCGGTGAAGTGCGCGTCGACGAGCTCCGCGCCGGCCTGGGCGGCCAGGTGCGGCTCGAACGGCTGCTCCCGTTGGGCGCGGTGGAGCAGCGCGGCGGTCCGGGAGACCAGCCTGCCGAGCAGACCGGGGTGGACCGCCGTGCCGTGGTCACCGGAGAGCAGCCGTGCCCAGTCCTCGTGGAACCGTTCGGCGCTGCTCGGCACCGGCGCTTCGTTCACGGGCGGAACCCAACGCCCGCCACCCCGGTCATCCGCTCGGGGTGCTGGCCGACGGCCTCCGGCTGGTCGGGCCGCCACTGCGGCAGGTAGACGACGCCGGGCTCGACCAGCTCGAAGCCCGCGAACATCGCGGTGATCTGCTCGTGGGTGCGCATGGTCAGCGGAGTGGGCGTCATCCGGTAGAGCTTCTGGTGGTCCTCGGCCTGGTCCGGGCGGCCCTCCAGGGAGGCGTGCGAGAGGACCAGCGCGCTGCCCGGCGGGAGCGCGTCGCGCAGCACCGCGACCAGCTTCCACGGGTCCTCGGCGTCGCTGACGAAGTGCAGGACGGCGACCAGCAGCACGGCCACCGGCTCGCCGGCCGCCAGCAGGGCGGTCACCTCGGGGCGGGCCAGCAGGTCGTCGACGTCGCGCAGGTCGGCCTGGACGACGGAGCTCTTCGGGTCGTCCTGCAGCAGCAGCCGGCTGTGCGCCACGGCCACCGGGTCGCGGTCGATGTAGACCACCTCGGCCTCGGGGCGGATCTCGCGGGCGATCTCGTGCACGGCGCCGAAGGTGGGGATGCCGGAGCCGATGTCCAGGAAGCGGGTGATGCCCCGTTCGGCGACGAACTGCACGGCGCGGCGCAGGAAGGCACGGTTGGAGCGCATGATCTGGGGCAGCTCCGGCCAGAGGGCGATCGCCTTGCGGGCCATCTCCCGGTCGACCTCGAAGTTGTGCGAACCTCCGAGGTAGTAGTCGTAGACCCGCGCGGCGTTCGGTTTGTCCAGGTCCGTGCCTTCCGGTACCCAGTTCGGTCGCCGCATCCTGAGGACTCCTTCGCTCCGGTTCCGGGAAGCCAGCTGTCCGGAGGGACGGCTGCGACTGCTGAGACTACAAGCACAAAAGATCCTCCCTTGCACGCCGAACGCATGCAAGCGGAGTTCTCCCATCCTCCGGAGGCCTCGGCTCCGCTCCGACGGGGGGTGGGGTGGGGGTGCCGGCGGGACGTGACCGCGCCGGTGCGCCGGGGGCGCGGGCCGCTGGTCCCCGGGGGACCTGGTGACCTTCTGCCCCATCCTGCCGAGTTCTGATGGTTTCTGCTGTTTTCTGCAGAGTTCTACCGGGTTCCGCCGAGCTCTACCGAGTTCTGACGAGTTCTGCCGAGGATGCGGTGTCGGCCGAGAATGGAGCTGATGGCCGGACGCATCGAGGACTACGCCCTGATCGGTGACCTGCAGACCGCCGCCCTGGTCGGCCGGGACGGATCGGTCGACTGGCTGTGCCTGCCGCGGTTCGACTCCCCCAGCTGCTTCGCCGGCCTGCTCGGCGACCGGCAGCACGGCGCCTGGCGGCTCGCCCCGGTCGGCGGCACGCGGTGCGCCACCCGCCGCTACCGCGGCGACAGCCTCGTCCTCGAAACCGACTGGCACACCCCCGGCGGCTCGGTCCGGGTCACCGACTTCATGCCGCAGCGCGGGCAGGACGGCCGACGCACCCCGCAGCTGATCCGGATCGTCGAGGGCCTCGACGGCACCGTCCCGGTCCGCGGCGAACTGCGGCTGCGCTTCAACTACGGCCGGATCGAACCCTGGGTCCGCCGCACCGGCCGCCACCGGGTCGCGGTCGCCGGACCCGACTCCGCCTGGCTGCGCGTCCCGCCCGGGGTGCACACCTACGGCGTGGACGGCGTCACCGCCTCCGACTTCACCGTCACCGCCGGCCGCCGGGTCGCCTTCGTGCTCACCTGGCAGCCCTCCCACCTGCCCACCACCCCGCGCACCGACCCCGAGGAGGCGTTACTCGCCGCCCTCCGCGACTGGGAGCGCTGGGCGGGCGGCTGCCGCTACCGCGGCGAGTGGCGGGACGCCGTGCTGCGCTCGCTGATCACCCTCAAGGCGCTCGCCTACGCGCCCACCGGCGGGATCGTCGCCGCGCCCACCGCCTCACTGCCCGAGCGGATCGGCGGGATGCGCAACTGGGACTACCGGTTCTGCTGGCTGCGCGACTCCTCGATGACGCTCTCCGCCCTGCTCCGCGGCGGCTTCCGCGAGGAGGCCGCCGCCTGGCGCCGCTGGCTGCTGCGCGCCATCGCCGGCGACCCCGGCGACCTGCAGACCGTGTACGGCGTCGCCGGCGAGCGCGTCCTCGGCGAGACCGTCGCCGACTGGCTGCCCGGCTACGAAGGCTCCCGGCCGGTGCGGTTCGGCAACGCCGCCGTCGACCAGCTCCAACTCGACGTCTACGGCGAGGTGGTGGACACCCTGCACCTCGCCCTGCTGGCCGGCCTGCCGATGGAACGGCACGTCTGGACCCTGCTCCGCACCCTCATGGCGTACCTGGAGCGGCACTGGCGGGAACCCGACGAAGGACTGTGGGAAGTCCGCGGCGGGCGGCGGCACTTCGTGCACTCCAAGGTGATGTCCTGGGTCGCCGCCGACCGCGCCGTCCGGCTCGCCGAGGCCACCGGCCTGCCCGCCCCCGTCGACCGCTGGCGGGCGATGCGCGACGCCGTCCACGCCGACGTCTGCGCGCACGGCTACGACCGGCGGCGCGGCGTCTTCGTCCAGCACTACGGCGGGCAGGGGCTCGACGCGGCCACCCTGTTCGTGGTCAAGAGCGGCTTCCTGCCGCCGGACGACCCCCGGGTGATCCGCACCGTCGACGCCGTCCGGGACGGCCTCGACCACGGCGGCCTGGTCCGCCGGTACCAGGCCCACCAGCGCACCGACGGCCTGCCCGGCGGCGAAGGCGCCTTCCTGGCCTGCTCGTTCTGGCTCGCCGACGCGCTCGCCGCCACCGGGCGGCGGTCCGAGGCGCACGACCTGTTCACCCGGGTGGTCGGGCTCGCCAACGACCTCGGCCTGCTCTCCGAGCAGTGGGACCCGCGCGCCCGCCGCCAACTCGGCAACACCCCGCAGGCGTTCAGCCACGTCGCGCTGGTCAACACGGCCTTCACCCTGGCCGAGCCGGAGTAGGGTGCGGGGCGTGGACCCCAACCACTACCGGTTCCGCGACACCTGGCGCCTGCCCGCGCCACCGGCCGCCGTGTACGCGGCGCTCGAGGACGTGCGCCGGTACCCGCTCTGGTGGCCCGAGATCCGCGCGGTCCGGCAGACGGGCACCGGTTCCGACAGCGGCGAAGTGCTGGTGCGGGCGCTGTTGCCGTACCAGCTGGTGATCGGGCTGGAGACGGTGCGGCGGGACCCAGCGGCCGGCGTCCTGGAGGCCGCCATGTCCGGGGACCTCACCGGCTGGTCCCGTTGGACGGTCAGCGCGGACGGCACCGGCAGCCGGGTGCTCTTCGAGGAGGACACCCGCCCCGGCAAACCCCTGCTGCGCCGCCTCGCCCTCCCCCTGCACCCGCTCTTCCGCGCCAACCACGCCGTGCTGATGCGGCGCGGCCGGCGGGGGCTCGCGGCGTACCTGACGGCGAACGACTGACAGCTGACAGATTTCAACATCTGTTAGTTGTTCGCTGTTATCTGTCATCTGTCAGTCGTCAGGCTGTTCGCCGCCAGTTGTCCGTCGTCCGTCACCGGCGGAACAGCCACCGCCGCAGCAGCCGGGTGACCACCGGCAGCGCCGCGTACGTCATCAGCGCGCTGATGAGCGGCGCGGTGACGAGCGGCCGGACGGCCGTCGGCAGGCCGGCCAGGTGCGGGTTGAGCAGGACGCTCGCGGTGACGGTGAGCGGGGCGATCGCGAGCGTCGAGGCGACGGCCATCTTCCAGCGCACGGGCGGGCGGCCCCTCGGCTCGGCCGCCTTGGTGGTGGCGAACCAGCCCTCCATGCCGAGGATCTCGTGCCGGTGCACCTCGTGGTGGTGGCCGTCCGCCGCCGCGAAGCAGGCCGCCCGGGCCGGGGACGCCTGCCAGGAGCCGAACGCCCCGCCGTCGCGGAAGTGCAGCAGCAGGTGCCAGGGGTCGTCCGGGCCGGCCGGGCGCAACAGTCCGGTGCCGAGGTTGCCCTCGTGCGCGGCGGCCGCGGCGAGGATCTCCTTCGCCCAGGCCTCGAACGCCTCCTCGTACCCGGGTTCCACCCGGCGGGCCACGAAGAGGGTGACCTCGTCCTCGCCCGTCCGCCCGCGCCCGGCCGCCTCGTCGTGTGCCGTGGTCGTCATGCGTCCCGCCCTTCCCGTGCGTCGCCGCCGGTCGCACCCGCCCCGCAGCGTACGGCCCCGCCCGGCGTCCGCGCTTTGCCTGCCCGCCTCGTGGGACGCGCCCTATGGTGGCTGCGGACCGCCGATCCCCCGACCGACGCGACGCCCCGGGAGGCCCGCCATGACGACCGCGCCGAACGGGCCGCGCCCCGGATCCGGCGGGCCCTACGACCGGCTCTTCGACCGGCCCTTCGACCGCGGCGGCACCGGGAGCGGCAAGTGGGCCCGGGCCGGCGGCGGGGCGGGCGGGGTGATCCCGATGGGCCTGGCCGACATGGACCTGCCGGGGCCGCCGGCCGTGGCACGGGCGCTGGCGCGGCGGGCGCGGCACCGCGCGTACGGGTACACGGTGTGCGATCCGGCCGGGCGGGAGCTGGTGGCGCGGTGGTACCGGGACCGGCACGGCGTGGAGGTGGACCCGTCCTGGGTGCTGCTGCTCCCGTTCGGGCCGCGGACGGCCGTCCGGCTGCTGCTGGAGGCGGTGCGCCCGGCCGGCGAGGTGCTGTTCCCGACGCCCGAGTGGGGCGGCTTCGCCCAGCTCTGCCGGGCGGCCGGCCTGCCGTTCCGGGAGGTGCCGCTGGTCCGGGACGCCGCGGGTCACCGGCTGCCGGTGGCGGCGTTCGCCGGGTGCCGGGACGGCGCGGTGCTGCTGAGCAGTCCGCACAACCCGTCCGGGCGGGTGTGGTCCGAGGCGGAGGTGTCCGCGCTCGCCGAGGTGGTGGCGCGGGCCGGCGCGGTGCTGGTCTCGGACGAGGTGCACGGCGACCTCACCCACCCCGGTCACCGGCATCCGGTGGCGGTCGCGGTGGCGGGCCGGGACCGGGAGCGGACGGTCACGCTCAACTCGGTCGGCAAGACCTTCAACGCCTCCGGCATCCCGAGCTGCTTCGCGCTCGTCCCGGACGCCGCGCTGCGCGAGCGGCTGGTCGGGGTGATGGCCGGGTACGGGCTGTGGGAGGGCGGGCTGCTGGAGCAGGTGGTCCAGCAGGCGGCGCTGCGGGAGGGCGGCCCGTGGCTGGACGCGCTGCTGGCGCACCTGGCGGCCGCGCGGGACCGGTTGACCGGTCTGCTCGGCGGCGCCGTGCGGTCCGTGCCCGAGGCCTCCTACCTGCTCTGGGTGGATGCCGCCGCGCTCGGTCTGCCGCCGGACGGGGCGCGGGCGGCGCTGCTGGAGCGGTGCGGTCTGGAGGCCTCGGACGGGGCCGACTTCGGGCCGGGCGGACGCGGTTCGCTGCGGCTCAACTACGCGCTGCCGACCCCGGTGCTGGCGACCGTGCTGGAGCGGCTGCGCCGGGCCGAGCCCCGGGTGTCACCCGTTTGAACCGCCCCTGACCTGCGAAGACTCCTCTTCACCAGATGTTTGCGGAGCGCCCCGGCATGGTCCGTAGCAGACTGGGCAAGGTAGACCGGGCCGCAATCGTGATCCCGAGGATGGTGAGTCCGGTGATACCCGTTCGACCGACCAGTCCGACCGCCCGACCCAGCACGGATCCGCCGTCCGGCGGGGTCACGCCGCTGACCGAGTCGGCCGCGCGCAGCCACATGTCCGGCGTCTGCTTCAAGATCGGCCCGCCCCGGCTGGTCGGCGTCGAGGTCGAGTGGTTCGTCCACGACGACCGATGTCCCGGCACCCCCGTCCTACCGGAGCGGTTGCACGCCGCACTGGACGCACTGCCCCTCGGCGGTCCGGACGGGACGTCGCTCCCCTCCGGGGCCCGCCTCACCCTCGAACCCGGCGGACAGGTCGAGCTCAGCTCCCCGCCCGCCGAAGGACTCGTCGCCTGCGTCGACGACACCCGACGCGATCTCGCCGCCCTGCGGGCCGCCTTCGCCGCCCAGGGCCTGCGACTCACCGGCACCGGCACCGATCCGCTGGCGCGTCCGCGCCGGATGGTGCTGGACCACCCGCGCTACCTGGCGATGGAACGGTTCTTCAACTCGGCCGGTCCCTGGGGCCGGATCATGATGACCGGCACCGCCTCCGTCCAGGTCTGCCTGGACGCCGGGCTGGACGCCGGACGCGATACCGGTCCGGGCGCCGGTCCGGGCGCCGGTCCGGGTGCCGGGAGGAACGGCACCGCGAGCAGCCCGCACACGCTGGCCCGACGCTGGCAGCTGACCCACCGGCTCGGTCCGGTGCTGGTCGCCGCCTTCGCCAACTCCCCGTTGCTGGACGGGAAGCCGACCGGCCACCGGTCCACCCGGCAGACCGTCTGGTCCCGGATGGACCCCACCCGGACACTCGCCCCCGCCCCGGACCACGGCGATCCGCGCGAGGCCTGGAGCCGGTACGTGCTCGACGCCGAGGTGCTCTGCATCCGCCGCCCCGACGGGCGGCCGTGGACCGCGCCGGCCGGGCTGACCTTCGCCGACTGGCTGCGCGGCGCCGGCGAGCGCCCGCCCACCCTGGCGGACCTGGACTACCACCGCACCACGCTGTTCCCGCCGGTCCGCCCGCGCGGCCACCTGGAGCTGCGGATGATCGACGCCCAGCCCGGCGACGGCTGGATCGTCCCGGCCGCCCTGGTCACCGCGCTGCTGGACGACCCGGTGGCCGCCGACGCCGCGCTGGCCGCGCTGGAGCCGCTGGAGTGCGCCGACGGCCCGCGCCCGCCGCGCAGCGAGGCCTGGCGCCGCGCCGCCACGCTGGCGGTCGCCGACCCCGAACTGCGCCGCGCCGCCCTCGCCTGCTTCGCCGCCGCCGACGCCGCGCTGGGCCGCCTGCCCGGCGCCGAGCGGCTGCGCACCGCCGTCGCCGAGTTCGCCGAGCGCTACCCCGCGCGCGGCCGCTGCCCGGCCGACGACCAGCTGGACGCACTGCGCTCCGGCACCCGACGCACTCCCCCGGAGGAGGCCGCACCATGATCGACGACGCCCGCCCGGCCGGCGCCCCCACCGCGACCCCCGCGACCCCGGACCAGCAGCACCCGGGCGACACCCCGCCACGCGACACCCGGCGGCTCGACACCCCGCGGCTCGACACCCTCCCCCTGGAGACGCTGCGCGAGACGATCGCCGCCGAGCTGCTGGCCGCCCGCGCCCGGACCGCCGCGCTCACCGACTGCGTCGAGGACCACGACCTCACCGCCCAGCACTCCCCGCTGATGTCCCCGCTGGTCTGGGACCTCGCGCACATCGGCAACCAGGAGGAGCTCTGGCTGCTGCGCAACGTCGGCGGCCGGGACCCGATGCACCCGGAGATCGACCCGCTGTACGACGCGTTCGAGCACCCGCGCGCCGAGCGGCCCAGCCTGCCGCTGCTGCCGCCGCCCGAGGCCCGCGCGTACGCCCACGAGGTGCGCGGCCGGGTGCTCGACCTGCTCGGGGCCAGCCCGCTGGAGGGCGCCCCGCTGCTGGACGCCGGGTTCGCCTTCGGGATGATCGCCCAGCACGAACAGCAGCACGACGAGACGATGCTGATCACCCATCAGCTCCGCAAGGGCAAGCCGGCCCTGGCCGCTCCCCCGCCGCCGCCCGCCCCGGCGGACGCGGCCGCGCTGCCCGCCGACGTGCTCGTCCCCGCGGGCCCGTTCACCATGGGCACCGACACCGAGCCCTGGGCGCTGGACAACGAGCGCCCGGCGCACCGGGTCGAGCTGCCGGCCTTCCGGCTGGACACCACGCCCGTCACCAACGGCGCCTACCAGCACTTCATCGCCGACGGCGGCTACGACGACCCGCGCTGGTGGACGGCCGAGGGCTGGGCGCACCGGCAGCAGGCCGGGCTGACCGCCCCGCTGTTCTGGCGGCGCGAGGGCGGCCAGTGGCTCCGCCGCCGGTTCGGCGTGCTGGAGCCCGTCCCGGCCGACGAGCCGGTGCTGCACGTCAGCTGGTACGAGGCCGACGCGTACGCCCGGTGGGCCGGGCGGCGGCTGCCGACCGAGGCGGAGTGGGAGAAGGCCGCCCGGCACGACCCGGCCTCGGGCCGCTCCCGCCGCTACCCGTGGGGCGACGCGACGCCCGGGCCCGAGCAGGCCAACCTCGGCCAGCGCCACCTCCGCCCGGCCCCGGCCGGCAGCTACCCCGGCGGCGAATCCCCGTACGGCGTACGGCAGTTGATGGGCGACGTGTGGGAGTGGACGGCCAGCGACTTCCGCCCCTACCCGGGCTTCCGGGCCTGGCCATACAAGGAGTACTCGGAGGTCTTCTTCGGGCCCGAGTACAAGGTGCTGCGCGGTGGCTGCTTCGCCGTCGCCCCGGTCGCCTGCCGGGGCACCTTCCGCAACTGGGACTACCCGATCCGGCGGCAGATCTTCGCCGGGTTCCGCACCGCCGCCGACGTGGAGGCCGGCTGATGTGCCGCCACCTCGCCTACCTGGGCGAGCCGGTGGAGCCGCAGGAGCTGCTGGTCGAGCCGCCGTTCGGGCTCTACCGGCAGTCCTGGGCGCCGCGCAGCCAGCAGTACGGCACGGTCAACGCGGACGGCTTCGGCCTCGGCTGGTACGCGGACGGCGACGAGGTGCCGGCCCGCCACCGGCGGGCCGGGCCGGTCTGGGCGGACGCCACCTTCGCCGACCTCGCCCGGGTGATCCGCACCCGGGCGCTGCTGGCGGCCGTCCGCTCGGCCACCGAGGGCTGCGCGGCGGGCGAGGAGGCGGCCGCGCCGTTCGCCGCGGGACGCTGGCTGTTCAGCCACAACGGCGCGGTGTCCGGCTGGCCGGAGAAGCTGGACACCCTGGCCGGGCTGCTGCCGCCGACCGAGTTGCTGGAGCTGGTGGCGCGCACCGACTCGGCGCTGCTCTGGGGCCTGGCGCTGCACCGGCTCCGGGCGGGCGCCGGCCTCGGCGAGGCGCTGGCCGGCACGGTCGCGGACGTGGCCGCGCGCACCACCGGGCGGCTCAACCTGCTGCTGACGGACGGCCGCGCGCTGGCCGCGACCGCCTGGGGCGACACCCTGCACCACCGGACCCTGCCGGGCCTCGGCGTCGTGGTCGCCTCCGAGCCGTACGACGACCACCCGGACTGGAACGCCGTCCCGGACCGCTCGCTGCTGCTGGCCGGACCGGACGGCGTCACGGTCCGGCGCCTCTGAGCCCGCGACCGAGCCGCCTCTGAGCCCGCGACCGAGCCCGCCGAGCCCCGCCACCGAGTCCTGACACCGAGCCCCGTCACTGCGAGCCTCTCCCCGCTCAATCCTTCACTTTTTGAACCGAGGACCCATCTGCCATGAGCACGTTCGATCTCACCCGACTGCTGCCCGCGGACCACTTCAGCAGCGCGTTGCGCCACGACGTGCAGCACGGTCTGACCTCCGAACCGAAGTGGCTGCCGCCGAAGTGGTTCTACGACGCCCGGGGCAGCGAGCTGTTCGAGGAGATCACCCGGCTGCCGGAGTACTACCCGACCCGCGCCGAGCGGGCCATCCTGACCGCCCGGGCCGGCGAGATCGCCGCCGCCACCCGGGCCCGCACCCTGGTCGAGCTCGGCTCGGGCTCCTCCGAGAAGACCCGGCTGCTCCTGGACGCCCTGCGCGACCTCGGCACCCTGGACTCCTACGTCCCGGTGGACGTCAGCGAGAGCGCGCTGACCGCCGCCGGCAAGGCGCTCACCGAGGAGTACCCGGGGCTGGCCGTGCACGGCGTGCTGGCCGACTTCACCGTCGGGCCCGGACTGCCCGGACTGCCCCCGGACGGCGGGCCGCGCCTGGTCGCCTTCCTCGGCGGCACCCTCGGCAACCTGCTCCCCGCCGAGCGCGCCGCCTTCCTGCGCGGCCTGCGCGCCGCCCTCGACCCGGGCGACTTCCTGCTGCTCGGCACCGACCTGGTCAAGGACTCGGAGGTGCTGGTCGCCGCCTACGACGACGCCGCCGGGGTGACCGCGGAGTTCAACCGGAACGTGCTCAACGTGCTGAACCGGGAGCTGTCCGCCGACTTCGACCCGGACGCGTTCGAGCACGTGGCGCTCTGGGACCAGGAGCAGGAGTGGATCGAGATGCGGCTGCGCTCGCTGCGCGCGCAGACCGTGAAGATCCCGGCGCTGGACCTGCCGGTCCACTTCGACGCGGGCGAGGAACTGCGCACCGAGGTGTCGGCGAAGTTCCGCCGGGAGCGGGTCGCCGAGGAGCTGACCGCGGCCGGCCTGCGGCTGTCCCACTGGTGGACGGACGAGGAGGGGCGGTTCGGGCTGTCGCTGGCCGAGCCTATTTGATTTTTCACCTTACTAATGAGCAAAGGGATTTGAAGGACATCCCACGTACAACACTTGAACATTGCCGGGTTACGATCTCGACTACCAAGCGGCTACCAAGCTCAGCGTTGAGTACCAGGAGTCAAGATCGTGAGCGTCACCCAGCAGAAGACGGGGCCGGCGGCGGAGGAGGCAAGGTCCTCCGACCGCCTCGGCTTCGTCGTCTTCATCACCGCCGCCGCGGCCCTCGGCGGCTTCCTGTTCGGCTACGACAGCTCCGTGATCAACGGCGCCGTCTCCGGGATCCAGGACCGGTTCGGCGTCGGCGACGGCGTGACCGGTCTGATCGTCTCCTCGGCGCTGCTCGGCTCGGCCGTCGGCGCCGCGCTGGCCGGCCGGTTCGCCGACCGGTACGGCCGGATCAAGGTGATGAAGGCCGGCGCCCTGCTCTTCGCGGTCAGCGCGATCGGCTCGATGCTCCCGTTCTCCGCCTGGGACCTCGCCTGCTGGCGGGTCCTCGGCGGCGCGGCCATCGGCATCGCCTCGGTGATCGCCCCGACCTACATCGCCGAGGTGGCGCCGACCCGCTACCGCGGCCGGCTGGCCTCCTTCCAGCAGGCCGCCATCGTGCTCGGCATCGCGATCTCCCAGCTGGTCAACTGGGTGCTGGCGGACGCCGCCGGCGGCGACACCCGCGGCCACCTGCTCGGCCTGGAGGCCTGGCAGTGGATGCTCGGCATCTGCGTCCTGCCGGCCGTCGTCTACTTCGTGCTCTCCTCGATGATCCCGGAGTCCCCGCGCTACCTGATCTCGGCCGGCCGGCTGGACGAGGCCCGCGGCGTGCTCGCCGAGGTCGAGGGCAAGGACTCCGACACCGACGCCCGGATCGCCGAGATCCAGGCCCTGATCGCCTCCGACCACCGCCCGCGCTTCCGCGACCTGCTCGGCGGGCGCTTCGGCCTGCTGCCGATCGTCTGGGTCGGCATCGGCCTCTCGGTCTTCCAGCAGCTGGTCGGCATCAACGTGATCTTCTACTACTCGTCGATCCTCTGGCAGTCGGTCGGCATCGACCAGAGCAACTCGCTGCTGATCAGCTTCATCGGCTCGGTCATCAACATCCTCGGCACCGTGGTCGCGATCCTGCTGGTGGACCGGATCGGCCGCAAGCCGCTCGCCCTGATCGGCTCGGCCGGCATGGCCGTCGCCCTGGCCGCCTGTGGCTGGGCGTTCTCCTCCGCCACCGGCAGCGGCGCCGACGTCACCCTCCCGGACCTCCAGGGCACCGTCGCGCTGATCGCCGCCAACGCCTTCGTGCTGTTCTTCGCGATGTCCTGGGGCGTGGTCGTCTGGGTGATGCTCGGCGAGATGTTCCCCAACCGCATCCGCGCCGCCGCGCTCTCCGTCGCCGCCTCCGCGCAGTGGATCGCCAACTGGGCGATCACCGTCTCGTTCCCCTCGCTCTCGCGCTCGAACCTGTCCGCGACGTACCTGGTCTACGCGGGCTTCGCGGCGCTGTCGATCCTCTTCGTGGCACGGTTCATGAAGGAGACCAAGGGCGTCCGCCTGGAGGACATGGGCTGATCCGACGGTCGGACCTTCGGCCCCCGCACCATAGCGTCCCCGGCGCCGGTGCGGGGGCCGAATCGTTCACTCCCTGCGGCGGCGCGCACGCCTCCGGTACTCCTGGTGGCCAGGAGGGATGAGTCCTTGATCTTCAACCGGCTTCGCGCCCGCACCGCCCGCAGAGTGGTGGCAGCACCGGCCACCGGCTGCCCGTACGCCCACGCTCACCCCGCGCCGACGCCCCCGCCCGCGTCCGCCTTTCCCGGGATCGCGCGTTCCGCGGCCGTGGGTTCCCCCGCCGGGGCCGCCGCCGGGGACGCCGCCGCCCCGGGCCCCCGGGCCGCCGGGCAGCCCGCCGGGCGGCCGACCGAGCACGTCACCGGTCCGCTCGCGCACCAGCACCAGTCCCAGCACCAGCGCCGGCACCAGCACCCGGCCGGCGAGGCGGACCGGCCCTCGGACGCGCCGGAGGAGGCCGCCGCGCCACGGGCCGGCACCGTGGACGCGGCCGCCGTCCCGTTCACCGATCCCGACCAGGCCGCCGACTTCGTCCGGCAGTTCCACCACGAGCAGCCCGCCGCCGGGGACCCGGCCGCGCGACTGCGGGCCGTCCTCGACGAGATCGACCGCACCGGCACCTACGAGCACACCCCCGCCGAACTCGCGTACGGCGCCAAGCTCGCCTGGCGCAACGCGGCGCGCTGCATCGGCCGGCTGTACTGGCGCAGCCTGGTCGTCCGCGACCTGCGGCACCTGGGCGCCGCCGACGACATCGCCGCCGAGTGCTTCGAGCACCTGCGGCTGGCCGGCAACGGCGGGCGGATCCGCCCGGTGATCTCGGTGTTCGCCCCCGACCGGCCCGGCCGCCCGGCCGCCCGCATCCTCAACCAGCAGCTGGTCCGCTACGCCGGACACCCCGGCCCGGACGGCGCCTGGATCGGCGACCCGGCCGGGGCCCGGCTCGCCGCCCGGGCCCGGGACCTCGGCTGGAAGTGCGGCGAGGAGCGGTTCGAGGTGCTGCCGCTGCTGGTCCAGGAACGCCCCGGGGAACGCCCCGAGTGGTACGAGCTGCCGGACGGCAGCACGCTCGAGGTCGAGCTCGTCCACCCCGACCACGACTGGTTCGCCGAGCTGGGCCTGCGCTGGTACGCGGTGCCCGCGATCAGCGACATGACGCTGGAGATCGGCGGCGTCCGCTACCCCACCGCGCCGTTCAACGGCTGGTACATGGGCACCGAGATCGGCGCCCGCAACCTCGCCGACGCCGACCGGTACGACATGCTGGCGACCGTCGCCGAGCGGCTCGGCCTGGACACCTCCAGCGACCGCACGCTCTGGCGCGACCGGGCGCTGGTGGAGTTGAACGTGGCGGTGCTGCACTCGTTCCAGGAGGCCGGGGTGACGATGGCCGACCACCACACCGAGTCGGAGCGGTTCCTCAAGCACGTCGCCCAGGAGAAGCGGCTCGGGCGGCCCACCCCGGCCGACTGGAGCTGGATCGTGCCGCCCGTCTCCGGGGGGCTGACCCCCGTCTACCACCGGTACTACGACCCGGTGGACCCCTCGCTGCGGCCCGCCTTCGTCGCCCGCGAACCGTGGTGATCCGCGGGGACGGTACGGTCGGCGCCGGTGGCGCGGCCGGTTCAGGCGCCGGTGGTCCCGCCGGTTCAGGCGCCGGTCGTCCGGCCGGTCCCCGGGGCCTCGGCGGTCCGCCCGGTCCCGGCGCCGGTGGTCCGGACGGACCCCGTGGCCTCGGCGGTCCCGCCGGTTCCGGCGCCCCGGACCGTCCGCTCGTACCGTAGGGCGAGCCCCTCCAGCAGCGCCTCCAGTCCGGTCTCGAACGCGCCCTCGTCGATCGCGCCGCGGTGCTCGGCCAGCCGGTGCGCCTCGCCGAGGTGCGGGTAGTCCGTGGCGTCGTACACCCCGGCGTCCTCGGGGAAGCCCGCCGCGAACGACGCCAGCGCCGAGCCGGCCACGAAGTACCGCATCAGCGCACCGATCCGGGTGGCCTGTCCGCGCGGCCACCCGGCCTCCACCAGGCAGCCGAAGACGGCGTCGGCCAGCCGCAGCGCGTTCGGCCGCCGCCCGGGGCCCTGGGCGAGCACCGGGACGATGTTGGGGTGCGCGGCCAGGGCGGCCCGGTAGGAGCGGGCCCAGTCGCGCAGCGCCTCCGGCCAGGGCACGGCCGCGCCCGCCGGGCCGCGGGCGAACATCGACAGGTCGACCTCCCCCATCACGCCGTCCACCACCGCGTCCAGCAGCTCGTCCTTGGTGGCGAAGTGGTTGTAGAGCGAGGGCCCGCTGACCGACAGCTCGGTGGCGAGCCGGCGGGTGGAGAGCGCGGCCAGACCCTCGGCGTCGACGAGCTGGAGCGCGGCCGTGACGATGCGCTCGCGGCTGAGCAGGGGGGTGCGCGGGCGGGCCATCGTCGTGGTTCCTCCGGTCGGGTGGGTGGGGACCGATTCTGGCAGGTGCCCCTTCCCAGCGTGGGCCGGTCGGGGCTACAGTCCCGGTAAAACTTGCAGCGCTAGTTTATCGGTGGATCGCTTCGGCCACCGGCCCCACCGCTGCCCGGTCGCGCCATCGGGCGCCGCTCCGGCGGGGTGTGACAGAAGGGGTGTCGATGAACCTGGAGCTCTCCGAGGAGCAGGCCGCGCTCCGCGACCTCGCGGCCGCCTTCACCGACCGCGAGATCGTCCCGTACGCCGCCGAGTGGGACCGCGCCGAGTCCGTCGACCGCGCGATCATCGGCAAGCTCGGCAAACTCGGCCTGCTCGGTCTCACCCTCCCCGAGGAGTACGGCGGCAGCGGCGGCGACCACCTCGCCTACTGCCTGGCCCTGGAGGAACTCGGCCGGGGCGACTCGGCCGTGCGCGGCATCGTCTCGGTCTCGCTCGGCCTGGTCGCCAAGTCGGTCAACAGCCACGGCACCGAGGAACAGAAGCGCGAGTGGCTGCCCCGGCTCACCTCCGGCGAGGCGCTCGGCTGCTTCGCGCTCACCGAGCCCGGCACCGGCTCGGACGCCGCCAACCTCACCACCCGGGCGGTCCGGGACGGCGGAGACTGGCTGATCAGCGGCGCCAAGATGTTCATCACCAACGGGACCTGGGCCGACGTCGCCCTGGTCTTCGCCCGCACCGGTGAGGCCGGCCACCGCGGCGTCACCGCCTTCCTCGTCCCCACCGGGCTGCCCGGCTTCACCCGCACCGAGATCCACGGCAAGCTCGGCCTGCGGGGCCAGGCCACCGCCGAACTCGCCTTCGACGCCGTCCGGGTGCCCGACTCCGCTCGGCTCGGCGAGGTCGGCAAGGGGTTCACGGTGGCGATGGCGGCGCTCGCCAAGGGCCGGATGTCGGTCGCCGCCGGGTGCGTCGGCATCGCCCGGGCCTGCCGGGACGCCGCCGTCCGGTACGCGGGCGAGCGCGAGCAGTTCGGCAAGCCCATCGCCTCGCACCAGCTGGTGCAGGAACTGCTCGCCGACATCGCCGTGGACGTCGAGGCCGCCCGGCTGCTCACCTGGAAGGTCGCCGACCACATCGACCGCGGCCTGCCGTTCGCCACCGAGTCCTCCGTCGCCAAGCTCTACGCCAGCGAGGCCGCCGTCCGGGCCGCCAACAACGCGCTCCAGGTGTTCGGCGGGTACGGGTTCATCGACGAGTACCCGGTCGGCAAGTACCTGCGCGACGCGCGGGTGATGACCCTCTACGAGGGCACCAGCCAGATCCACAAGCTGCTCATCGGGCGCGCGCTCACCGGCGTCAACGCCTTCTGACCCGACCCTCGCCACGCCCGCGCCGCCCCGGAGCCGCACCCGCCGGCACGAGCCACGCCCGCGGCACCATTGCTGACCCACCCTGTGACAGAAACCCCCACCACCGGATAAGGAGCCCGACGACGTGCGTCCTGTCTACTTCGCCGCAGCCCGCCGCACACCCATCGGCCGGCTGCGCGGAGCGCTCGCCACGGTCCGCCCCGACGACCTCTCGGCCACCGTGCTGCGCGCCCTGCTCGCCGACCTGCCCGCCCTCGACCCCGCCCGGATCGACGACGTCTACTGGGGCGCCGCGAACCAGGCCGGCGAGGACAACCGCAACGCCGCCCGGATGGCCGTCCTGCTCGCCGGCCTGCCCGACACCGTCCCCGGCGCCACCGTCAACCGGCTCTGCGCCTCCGGCCTGGAGGCCGTCACCATGGCGGCCCGGGCGATCGGCTCCGGCGAGGCCGACGTGGTGGTGGCCGGCGGCTGCGAGTCGATGACCCGCGCCCCCTTCGTCCTCCCCCGCCCGGACGAGGCGCTGCCGCACCGGATCGAGACCTACGACACCCGGCTCGGCTGGCGGCTCACCAACCCGCGGATGGCCGACCTGCACGGCGTCCTGTCCATGGGCGAGACCGCCGAGGAGGTCGCCACCCGGTACGGGATCACCCGCGAGCGCCAGGACGCCTTCGCGCTGCGCAGCCACCAGCTGGCCGCCGCCGCCCGCAAGGACGGCCACTTCGACGCCGAGCTGATCCCGGTCGAGCGGCCGGACGGGGTGACGGTCGCCCAGGACGAGGGCATCCGCGAGGACACCAGCCTGGAGAAGCTGGCCCGGCTCAAGCCCGCGTTCCGGGCGGGCGGCACCGTGACGGCGGGCAACGCCTCGCCGATGAACGACGGCGCGGCCGGCCTGGTACTGGTCAGCGAGGAGGCGCTCGGCGACCTCGGGCTCCAGCCGCTCGGCCGCTACGTCGCGGGCGCCTCGGCCGGCGTCCACCCGGACGTGATGGGCGTCGGCCCGGTGCCGGCCACCCGCAAGGCGCTCGGCCGGGTCGGCTGGTCGGTCGGCTCGCTGGAGGAGGCCGAGCTCAACGAGGCGTTCGCGGCCCAGGTCCTGGCCAGCATCGACCAGTTGGGCATCGACCCGGACCTGGTCAACCCGACCGGCGGCGCCATCGCCCTCGGCCACCCGCTGGGCGGCTCCGGCGCCCGCATCCTCACCACCCTGCTGCACCGGATGCGCCGCAGCGGCGCCCGCCGCGGCCTGGCGACCATGTGCGTGGGCGTCGGCCAGGGCACGGCCGTGCTGGTGGAATCGGCCTGAGGGGCCGTCCGGCAACTCACAGACGACCGCTGACAGGCGACGGCTGACAGATGACGACTGACAACTAACAGCTGACAGATTTCAACTTTCATCATCTGTCAGCTGTCAGCTGTCATCTGTTCGCGGCGCCAGGTCCGCATCCCACGTTCGCATCGCACAAGGAGCAGTTGCAGTGACTCGTTTCGCAGGCAAGGTCGCCGTCGTCACCGGCGCGGCGCAGGGCATCGGCGCGGCCACCGCGCGGCGGCTGGCGGAGGAGGGTGCGGCCGTCGCCGTGGTCGACCTCACCGCCGAGCGCGCCGCCGCCACGGTCGAGGAGATCACCGCCAAGGGCGGCACCGCGCGCGCGTACGGCTGCGACGTGGCCGACTACGACGCCGTGGAGGCCGTGTTCGCGCAGGTGGCGCAGGATCTCGGCGGCGTGCACATCCTGGTCAACAACGCGGGGATCACCCGGGACAACCTGTTCTTCAAGATGCCCAAGTCCGACTGGGACGCGGTGCTGACGGTCAACCTGACCAGCGCCTACAACTGCAGCCACGTCGCGCAGAAGTACATGGTGGCGCAGAAGTACGGCAAGATCGTCTCACTCAGCTCGCGCTCGGCGCTCGGCAACCGGGGCCAGGCCAACTACGCCGCCGCCAAGGCCGGCATCCAGGGGCTGACCGCCACCCTGGCGATCGAGCTGGGCCCGTTCAACATCAACGTCAACGCCGTCGCCCCCGGCTACATCGCCACCGCGATGACCGCCGCCACCGCCGAGCGGGTCGGCGCCACGGCCGAGGACCACCAGACGGAGGTCGCCGCCCGGACGCCGCTGCGGCGGGTCGGCCAGCCGGAGGAGATCGCCTCGGTGGTCGCCTTCCTGGCCAGCGAGGACGCCTCCTACGTCAGCGGACAGACCCTGTACGTCAACGGTGGGGCGCGCTGACCACACTCACGAATTCCTGACGTCACGTCAGATTGCCGTCCCCGGCGATGGGTTACTTTCGCCTGGGACGGCCTTTACCTTTTCCGGTGGCCAGGCGCGACCATGCCGACAGTACGAAATGACTATGGCATGATCATGCGGCACTCGATGGGATGGCCGGACCGACCCGACCGGACCAGGTCGGGCCCTGCGTCCCAAGGAGTCCCATGGGCAGCCGCCCCGTCACCCTCCGCCGCGCCCTGTCCGTGCTCGCCGCCGGGGCCACCGCCCTCGCCGCCGGCACGCTCTCCGTCCCGACCGTGAGCGCCACCGCGGCCTCCGGCAGCCTGGCCGGCGTGCACGTCCGCCCCGCCTCCAGCGGTCACATCAGCGCCACCGGACGCACCGCGCCGCTGCCCACCTCACAGTGCGTCAGCCAGATCGGCATCCACTGCTACTCCCCGCTCCAGTACCGGACCGCCTACAACCTCGACCCGCTGTACCAGGAGGGCATCACCGGCAAGGGCCGGACCATCGTCATCGTCGACTCGTTCGGCTCCCCGACCATCCAGCACGACCTGGAGGTCTTCGACAAGCAGTGGGGCATCCCCGACACCCAGGTCGAGGTGGTCAAGTGGGGCAACGTCCCGGAGTTCGACCCGAAGAACCCGGAGCACACCGGCTGGGCCGGCGAGACCACCCTCGACGTCGAGTACGCCCACGCCATCGCCCCCGACGCGCACATCATCCTGGTCGAGACCGGCGTGGCCGAGACCGAGGGCACCACCGGTCTGCCCGAGATGATGGACGCCGAGAAGGCCCTGATCAAGGCCGGCAAGGCCGACGTGATCTCGCAGAGCTTCGGCGCCACCGAGAACACCTTCCCCGGCTTCGCCAAGGGCGACTTCAAGTCGCTCACCGACCTGCGGTACGCCTTCAAGGAGGCCGCCGCCCACGACGTCACCGTGCTCGCCGCCTCCGGCGACGACGGCGCGACCGACGCCCAGGAGAACGGCGAGGACCTGTACCCGTACCGGGTCAACTCCTGGCCCTCCAGCGACCCGCTGGTCACCTCGATCGGCGGCACCCAGCTCAGCCTGGACGACGCCGGCAAGCGCACCGCGCCGGACAAGGTCTGGCACGACAAGTACGGCGCGGGCGGCGGCGGGGTCTCCGGCGTCTTCGAGCGGCCCTGGTACCAGACCGGCGTGGCCGGGGTCACCGGCAACCACCGCGGCACGCCGGACATCAGCATGAGCGCCGCCGTGGACGGCGCCGCCTGGACGTACGAGTCCTACGACCCCACGTCCGTCGGCTGGCACCTCACCGGCGGCACCAGCGAGGCCACGCCGATCTTCTCCGGCGTCGTCGCCCTCGCCGACCAGCTCGCCGGGCACCGCCTCGGCCAGCTCAACTGGCGCCTCTACGGCCTCAACCTGCTCCCGCAGCAGTGGAGCGGCCTGGTCGACGTGACCGACGGCGACAACTCCTGGGACAAGGTGACGGGCTACCAGGCCGCCAAGGGCTACGACCTCGCCAGCGGCCTCGGCACCATCGACGGAGCCAAGTTCGTCCACGCCATCGCGGGCCGCTGACCGCCGCACCACCACCGAGGGGAAGCCGGCCCGCCCGGCTTCCCCTCGCGCACACCCGGCCGGCCCAGCGGCCGCACAGGACGTCGGACCCGCCGACTTCCCACGCCGGGCCACGCGGGCGCCCGGCCCGCAGCACGGGAGGTCGGCCCGGCCGACTTCCCGTGCAGGGCGCGGGGTGTCAGGAGGGGTCGGATCGGGTGGGGGTGGCGGCGAGGTGGGCGAGGTGGCGTTCGGCGGCGCGGAGCTTGCGGCCGTCGGGGCCGGGGAGGTAGGCGCGCAGCTCGATGATCTCGGGGGCCATGCGGATGGCCTCCGCGCGGTCCGGGATCGCCCGCCAACAGGCTTCGGCGTTGGTGGCCGCCTGCTGGGTCTCGGGGTGGTCCGGGCCCTGGGAGCGGAGCAGGGTCAGCGCGACCTCGCGGTAGATGTCCGCCGCCTCGATCGTCTTGCCGGCGAGGCGGCACACGTGGGCGCGGACCTGACGCACCTGGAGGACCGGTTCGGAAACCGCGCCGTGTTCGGCGATCGCCTCCAGTTCGAGGGCGAAGGCGAGGTCGGTGGCGGCGGCGTGGTCCCCGGCGTCGGCGCTGCGGACGATCCGGCCGATCACCTCGCGGTAGTCCGCCCGGGGCTGCGAGGCGTCCGGCTCGGGCGAGGCGGGAGCCTCGTCCTCGGGCACCGCCTCCTCCCGCGCGGCGTCCTCGGGGATCGCGTCCTCGGGGATCGCGTCCTGCCGCACCGCGCTCTCCCGCACGGCGTCCTCGGGCACGGCGTCCTCGGGCACGGTGTCCTCGGGAACGGCGTCCTCGGGGATGGTGTCCTCGGGGGTCGCGGCACTCGGCGTCTCGGGGGCCGCAGCGGCCGCCGCGGACTTGGTGAGGGTGACCGCGCCGTCCAGGGTCGGGCGCCAGGCGTAGGCCTTGACCAGGTCGACGGGCCGGGCCGGGGGCGGGGGTGTGGGCGGGACGCTGGGCTTGAGCAGGTTCACCGGGCCGTCGGACGACGCCGCCGCCGCGACCACGGACCCCGGCGTCGGCCCGGACACCTGCGGGACCGAACCCGCGACCGAGCCCGGGACCGCCCCGGAGACCGCCGCCGAGGCGAACGCCGCCGCCGCGGGCTTGTCCAGGGTGACCAGGGGTCGCCGCACCGGCACCGCATCACGCGGCACCGCATCACGCGGCGCACCGTCGCGCGTCCCGGCGTCGCGGATCCCCGCGTCCCGGGCCGCCGCCGGGCGGGGCAGCAGCGCGGCGGGGAGCGGGCCGTCGTAGGGGACGGTGTCCACCACGCCGTCCGTGCGGCGGGCGGTGTTGCGGAAGAACGGGCGGTTCGGCGCGTGGGTGGCCAGGATGATCACGTCCGGCCGCAGCACCGAGTACACCTGCTGGCGCAGCTGTTCGGGGGCGAGGACGGCGTCGGCGCCGGGGCGGCCGCCGTGCAGGGCCTCGATCAGGGCGCGGGTGAAGGTGCCGATCTGTTCCGGGTCGGGGCTGACCACGGCCCAGAGCGGGAGCCCGTCGGCGAGCGGGGAGACGGTGCCCTGGAGGAACGGCCAGGCGTTCTGGTCGGCGCTCAGGTCGGCGATCACGAGGGTCTGCCACTCGGCGGGCCGGTGCCGC
The DNA here is from genome assembly GCF_042677465.1 of Kitasatospora sp. NPDC127111. Lineage (NCBI taxonomy): Bacteria > Bacillati > Actinomycetota > Actinomycetes > Kitasatosporales > Streptomycetaceae > Kitasatospora > Kitasatospora sp. NPDC127111. Next base: position 6,039 of record NZ_JBHXTG010000016.1, on the reverse strand, counting down.
AGCTCGCCTGCGACGGACTGCCAGGCGAGGCCGTCCTGCCGGACGCTGCCGGGCTTGGAGTCGCGCAGGGTGAGGTGCAGTTGGCCGCCGCGCTTGTCGGCGAGCAGGTGGCCGCCGAGGTGGACGAGCAGCGGCCCGGGGTGCCGGGCGGCGGCCCGGAGGTGGGCGAGCACGGTGTGCGGGTCGCTGGCACCGGGGAGGTGCACGGCGTCGACGGCGTCGGCCGCGAGCAGGACCTGCGGGGAGACGGCGGCGAGCATCGCGGAGAGGACGGGTGCCTGGGTCGGTCCGCCGCGTCCCCAGGTGCGGCGGCCGGAGGTGCCGTAGCCGCCCTCGACGACCAGGATCCGACCGCGCGGCGCGGACCCGAGGCCGCCCGGGCCGGACGCGCCGAGGGGGATGCCGTGCGCGGGGGTGGTCCCGGGAACGGGGGTGGTCCCGGGTACGGGGAACGGCAGCGGTGTGGCGGACGGCGGCGGGGCCACGGCGGGCATGCCGGTGACGGTCCATCCGGTCGGCGGCGCCATCGGCGCGGCGGGCACGGGCGCGGGACCGGGCCCCGGGGTCTGCCCTGCCCCCGGCACGGACGGCTGGGCCGGGACCGGGGCCGGTACCGGCGCGGGCACCGGCGTCGGCGGCGGCTCGTACAGCGCGGCCGGCCCGGGCGGGTGCTCCTCGTACGCGTTGCGCGCGTGGTTCGGCGGCACGGCGTCCCGGGGAATCGCGTCGGCCACGTGATCGGGACCGCCGGGGACAGCCGTCGTCTCCGCCATCTCTGGTCACCGCCCCGCCCCGCCGCCCAGCGGCGTCTGACTGCCCTGCCCCGTGGTGCCTGTCACCACAGCCGTGTGCGCCACCCTACGAGATCCCGGCACGCCCGAGCCAGGCCGGGGCGGTGATCAAGGACGGGGCCGGCAGCCGGTACCCGGTCGCCGGCCATCGGCCGTCACCACGTGGCGCCGGGTCAGGCGGCCTCCGCCGCACCGACGGTCACCGTCGGGCCGCCCGGCCGAAGGGTGAACGCACCGGCACCGGCCTTCCGCTGCGGGACGGCGGGTGGTGCTGCGCCCGCGGGTCCGCGGGGTCACGGACGACGACGGCGGACCTTCGCCGAACAGCTACCGACAGCCGCCATCTCGTTGCGATGCGCGCCGCCCCCTCACCGAGGCCGACACCCAGCGTCACCGCTCCCCGGAAGGCTGAGCCGGAACCGTCCCCGTGGACGGCGCCCGACGGGGGAACGCAGTGCTTCCTGCACGAACGCCAGAACCGCATGATGTGCGCACCGGCAGCAGAGAGTCAGGCGATCGGCTGACTGCTCATCATCAATAACGATACCGTCGCGGGTCGCATCCCTGACACAAGGAGAGCCTCATGCCTGACGCGATGGACCACACGAAGCCGGTGCAACGCCAGACGGCGGCGGTGGCCGCCGAACCCGCCCAACTCAAGGTCGATTCCCCACCGGTCGGCTTCTGCGACGAGCCCACTGGCGCACTGGACGAAGAGATGGGACGGCACGTTCTCGGCGCCGGACGGACCAGCGACGGCGAGCCGCTCTACACCGGAGAGGACGCGTAGGACGAGACCGTCGACGCGGCGCACTGTCCCTGGCCTTCTTGGGCAGTGCGCCGGCGGTCAGCCGACCCGTTCGGATGCCTTCCCGATGCGCTGTCAGACGACGAGGGCGGCGGCGAGGGCGGCTCGACGAGGGCGGCCGTGATCAGGCTGTCGTGGGCCGACGGTCCTGGTCGTGCAGCTGCGAAGCTCCTACTCGGACGCATCGTCGTTGACCTTCTGCCTGAGCGCCTGAGCAGCGGCGAACGTGACCGCTCGGCTGACCCGGGACGGTGACGGACTCCCCGGTCTCCGGGTTCTCGGCAGGCCGTTCCGCCAGGTCGCGGACCCTGAAGGTGCCGAAGTCCGCCAGTCGTACCGGGGTCTCCCGCCGCCAGTGCGTCGCCGATCGCCCTGAGGGTGACCTTGACGACCTGCCTGGCGTTCACGAGGTCCGGGGTGCCTACACGAGTGCGCGTCCAGACCCGGATTCGCGTGTTCCTACGCGTCCTCAGCCGACCTCGCGCATCGGGTCGCGGACCTCCTCCCTGATACCCGGTCACGCTCCGGAGAGGAGGTCGCGCAGGAGGGCGACGGTGTCGGCGTCGAGCTCGCGGCCGGTGCGGCGGCTGAGGGCGTCGAGGCGGTTGACGGCGCGCAGGAGTTGGTCGCGCGCCCCGGCGGAGGCGTAGGCGTAGAAGAGGTCGCGGTGGAGGAGCTCGACGTTCGGGGCGACGGCCAGGCCGCGGAAGACGGCGGCCTCGGCGCTGCGGTGGTCTCCGTACTGGAGGCGGCGGGCGGCGAGTTCGTGGGCGGTGTCGACGATCGCGGCGATCATGTCCTGGCGTTCGGCCTCGGCCCAGCCGTAGGCGGCGGGCGGGGCCTCGGCGAACGGGGCGCCGCGGACCAGGGCGAGGGCGTGGGCGAGGGCCGCGTCGGCGGTGGCGCTGGTGCTGCGCATGCCGCGGCGGTAGAGGCTGCGGAACTCGTCCCAGTCGCAGGTGACGGTCGGGGCGAAGGTGTAGCCGTCGGGGGTGTCGGTGGGCAGGAAGGCCCGGCCCTCGGCCGAGCTGCCGAACCAGGCGGCCAGGTCGGCGAGTTTGGCCGGGAGCGGGCTCTTGGCGTCGGCGGCGGTGGGGTGCGGGTCGAGGTGGGCCGCGCCGGGGTGGAGGTCGTGGTCGAGGGCGTTGTGGTCGGCGCCGGGACGCAGGGCGAGGTAGGCGGCGAGTTCGGTGAGCCGGTGCAGGGCGGCCGGTTCGGCGGTGCCGGCGGCGCCGGCCACGTCGACCGGGCCGAGCAGCCGGATCCGGGGAGCGGTGCGGACGGCGTGCGCCTCGGGCGAGCGGAGGATGGCGAGCAGGTCGTCGCTGTCGCTGCGGACGGGCGTGGTGCGGGCCACCGGTGCGGTGGCGGCGGGGCCGGGGGCCGGCTCGGCGGTGCGCTCGGCGGCCCGCTCGGGGGACGGTTCCGCGGGCGGCTGGGGACGGGCGGGGACGCGGGGGTCGCCGCCGGTGACCGCGGGCGCGGGGTCGTGCGTCGGTGCGGGCTCGTACGCGGGCGGGCCCGCGGGGGCGGGGGCGGGCTCGGTCGGCGGCACCGGCTGGACGGGCTGGACGGGCGCGACGACGTCGGTCCCGGCGGCCGGGAGACGGAGGTTCTGCGTGGTCTCGTCCAGGTCCGCCGCCCGGATGCCAGGCTCAGCGGCACCGAGCTCCGCGGCACCGAGCTCCGCGGTACCGGGCCCCGCACCGGCCTCCGGGTCGGCCGGCCCCGACCGCCCCGCCGGGCCGGTCGGGCCGACCGGCATCGCGGGCACCACCGGCACGGCGGGAATCGCCGGGGCGGCGGCCTGTCGGCCGAGGCCGTTGGCGAGGAAGCGGGACGCGGGACCGCCCGCGGCGGTCGCCGCCGGGTCGGTGCCCGCGAACGGGCTGGCGCCGGTGCCGATGACCCGGGCGAGCAGCCGCGGCCCGGCCGCGTCGGCCGCGCCGTCGCCACCGTCCCCGACCGCCGCACCGGTCCCACCCAGCGCAGCGCCCGCGAAGCCGTCCGCCGGCTCACCCGCGAACCCGCCCGCGAACCCGCCCGCGAACCCGTCCGCGAACCCGTCCGGGTCGGCGCCGGCGGCACCGACCGCCGCCAGGACCGGTACGGGGCTGGGGAGTTCGGCCGGTTCGAGGTCGGTACCGGGGCCGTCCAGGGTCCAGGCGGGGGCGGGGTGCTGGGTGGTGTCGTCGGCGGCCCGGAGCAGCTCGGAGACCTGCTCGCACTGCTGGCCGGTCAGGCGCTGCAGCTCCAGGGTGAGGTGCAGGCCGGGGATGGTGGCCTGACCGGTGCTGGGCAGGGTCCAGCGGGCGACCGGGCCGGTGCCGCGCTCGGGCGCGCGGGTGATCACGGCGACGCAGGTCCGGGGGCGGGCGTCGAGCAGGCGGCCGAGCTCGGCGGGGATGTCGCCGCCGGGCTGGTGGGCGCAGAGCACGATCTCGGGGATCCACGACTCGTCGGCCTGGCCCCGGCTGCGCGCGTCCCGGGGGCTGGCCGCCTCGGCGGCGACCAGGGTGGCGCGGGCCTTGGCGGTGCGCGGGCCGAGGGCGGCGAGCGCGGCCTCCAGGCTGGGGTGGCGGTGGACCCGTTCGGCGGCCGGTCCGCTGATCGGCAGTTCCTCGGCGAGGTCGACCAGGTGCAGGTGCAGCCGGTCGGCGAGCGGGCTGTGGGCGAGTTCGAGGGCCAGGGTGCGCAGCACGTCGCGGGCGTCGTCCGGGTGGCCGGAGAGGTGGAGCAGCCGGACGGTCTCCAGGTCGGCGAGGACGACCGAGCCGTCGGGCGCGGTGCCGAGGGTGACCAGGGCCGGGTAGGGGGCGGCGCACTTGCGGGCCTGGGCGGGCGAGAGCAGGTCGCTGGAGTCGGCGGCGCACCACCAGACGTTGGGGGCGTGCGCGGCGCGGAACGGCGCGATCGGGGTGGCGGGGCCGGAGAGGTGGAGCTCGACGGTGTGGCCGGGGGTGACCCGGGCGGCGACGATGGCGGGCAGGCGCTTGCCGCCCCGGACGGTGTTGCGGGCCATGGTGCGCAGGGCGCGGTCGAGCAGGTCGAGGCCGCGGTCGTCCTGGCGGGCCCGCAGCTCGGCCTCGAAGGCGGCGGCCGGCGCGGCGGGCAGGGCGATGCGGTGCCGGGGACGGCGGGCGCGCAGCTGGGTGCCGCGCTTGTGGGCGACGGTGCCGACCATCATCGCGGCCAGCAGCACGCCGACGGTGGAGGCGGCGAGGGCGACGGTGTAGTCGTCGCTCGGGGCCGCCTCGGCGTGCGCGGCGGGGTCGGGGGCGTGGCCGGCGGGGGCCGACGAGGCGGGCGCGGGCGCCTGCGTGGCGGGGGCCGAAGGTGCGGGGGCGGGTGCCTGGGTGGCGGGCGCCGAAGGTGCGGGGGCCGAAGGTGGTGCGGGCGCAGGAGCAGGAGCGGGCGGCACCGGAGCCGGAGCGGGCGGCACCGGAGCCGGCACCGGAGCGGGTGCCGGTGCCCCCGGGAGCGTCAGCACCATCCCCGGCACCACCACGTCCGGGTCGGTGAGCCGTTCCCCGTCCGGCGCCTGGGCGCCCTTGTTCGCCTCGAATAGCTGCGGCCAGGCCTCGGCGTCCCCCAACTCCCGCTGGGCGATGGCCGACAGGCTGTCCCCGGCCGCCACCGTCACCGTGCCGTGCCCGCCGCCACCCGGCTGCGAGGTGCCCGGCGCACCCGGCGCCGGGGCGGGAACCGGGACCGGGGCGGGAGCGGGGGCCGGCGCCTTGGCCGCGTCGGCCTTGGCGTCGCCCGGCATCAGCAGCTCCCAGCCGGGCTGGATCGGCCGCTCCGCGTCGAAGCGGAGGCCCGAACCGTCCATCACCCGGCCGTCGTTGAGCTTGGCGATCTCCACCCACCGTTCTCCGGAGCCGAGTTGGCGCTCGGCGATGGACCAGAGGCTGTCGGCGGGCCGGCTGTCCCGGACGGTGTAGGTGGGGTGCTGGTCGGCGGCGGGCGCGAGGGCCGGCGCGGCCGGGGCGGCCGGCAGGGCGGCGCGCTGCGCTCCGACGGTCAACTGGGCCGGGGCGGCGGTGGCCTGGGCCCGGTCGGGGGTGGCGGCGAAGGACGAGCCGGCCACCGGCAGCAGCGCGATCACCGCGCCGACCAGGCCGGCCGCGAGCCGCTGGCTCCAGCCGAAGGCCGGGATCCGCCGGGCGATCCGCCCGCGCAGCTGGGCCGGGATCTCCAGCAGGACGGAGACGGCGAAGCAGAGCCAGCCCAGCCAGCCGACCGCGACCAGCAGCCAGAGGAAGAGCCGCCCGTCGTCGGGGCTGGTCAGCGCCTGCCCGACGCCGTCCGGCGCGACCTCGCCCATCGCGGCGACGGCCTGGGTGCCGTAGAGCAGGAGTGCGGGCACGCCGACCAGCAGCGCGACCAGGGCGAGCAGCGCCGCGACGGCGGTGAGCAGGGCCCCGCCCCGGTTGCCGC
>NZ_JBHXTG010000015.1:130270-132310 GCF_042677465.1 Kitasatospora sp. NPDC127111 | reverse complement strand
CGGGAACGCCCGGCCGCGCGGGGGCCGCACCGGCCGGCCGGCCGCCCGCGGTGCGGGCCGGACGCTCGGGGCCCGGCCCGTCGGTCGGGACGGTGCCGCGGGCCGCCAGCTCGCTCAGCCGCTCGTGCAGGGCGGCCGCCCCGGGCCGTTCGGCGGGCTCCTTGGCCAGGCAGGCCCCGATCAGCGGCGCGAGCGGCGGCGGGACGGCCGACAGGTCGGGCTCCTCGTGCACGACCCGGTAGAGCATCACCTCCGAGGAGGCCCCCGAGCCGAACGGGGTGTCGCCGGTGAGCGCGTACGCCAGCGTGGCGCCGAACGCGAACACGTCCGTCGCCGGCGTCACGGCGGCGCCGCGCACCTGCTCGGGCGCCAGGAAGCCGGGGGAGCCGACCGCCGTGCCGACGTGGGTGAGCGTGCTGGCGCCGCGCGACCAGGCGATGCCGAAGTCGATGATCCGCGGCCCGCGCGGCGAGAGCAGGATGTTCGACGGTTTGAGGTCCCGGTGGACGACGCCGGCCTCGTGCACCTTGACCAGGCCGTCGGCCAGCGCGGCGCCGATCCGGGCCGCCTCCGGCCAGCTCAGCGGCCCCTCGTCGCCGACCCGCTTGTACAGCGAGGGGCCGGGCACGTACGCGGTGGCGAGCCAGGGGCGGTCCGCCTCGATGTCGGAGCCGACCACCCGGGCCGTGCAGCCGCCGCGGATCCGGGAGGCCGCGGCGATCTCGCGGGCGAAGCGGGTGCGGAACTCCACGTCCTCGGCGAGTTCGGCGCGGATCAGCTTGAGCGCCACCCGCTGCCCGCGGCGGTCCGAGCCGAGGTACACGACACCCATGCCGCCGGCGCCCAGCCGCCGGTGCAGGCGGTACGGCCCGACGATGCGGGGGTCCTCACGCCTCAGCCGCATCATCGCCATCTCCGTACCCCGTCAGCCTGTGGGTGAGGCCCCGTCGGTTGGGGCATCGTCAGTTCCTGTCTGGCACAGCTTACGGACTGCCCGCTGCGGTGTGCTGATACGCAACACCTCAACCCTCCGTGCGATTGTCCGATCTTGCACTGACCAGCGGTCGACGGGGGTGCCGAAACGTTTCTCGGGGTCGTCTCTCAGGGTTCCCCCGGGGGCGCGGTCGAGACCGTCTCCCCCTGCGGTAGTAGTCCCCGAGTCTTGGCGTCATCCTCCGGGATGCCCGCAGAACAATACGAGGGCATGACGTCCGGCGACCCCCTCGCGCCATAGCGTTGTGCTCAGCGGTGGACGGGGAGCTCGTCCCCCGAGGTAATCCGTCCACCGCGTCCACGTCGGCCGGCCACAGCACCGGTCGGGCAGGCACGAGCAGCACACGAACCAGGGCAGCACCCGCATCAGGAGCAGGAGTAGGGGCATGGCACCGCAGCTCACGGGATCACCCCGCCGCCGTCGGCCGGCCTTCACCCAGCGCCAGGCCGCGGAGCCGACCAGGCACCCGGCGGTCGCGCTGGCGATGGCGCTGCCCTGCGCCGTGCTGCTGGTGATGCTCTTCGGCGGCTGGGAGCAGATGGCGAACCAGGCCCAGGCCGTCGCCGACCTGATCCACCACTGAGACCGGAGGGCCGCGCAGGGCCGAAAGACCGGACCGGCCGCCACGGCCGGCCACTGAACGGGCACTGATCCCCTGGGGACGGGGAGCCAGTGCCGCCGGGGAAGCCGCGCCCGCGATGACACGCGGACGGGCGAGAGCGGTGCGCAGAGCACCCCGGCAGGCGGAGATGCCGCGTACGGACGTCGGTGAGGGCGACCGTACGCGGCTCTTCATCCGCACCACGCCGTTGCCGTCTTCGCCATGGCGTCGCCGTGTTCGCCATGCCGTTGCCGCGGGCCGGACGTGTTCGCCATGCCGTTGCCGCGGGCCGGAACAGCGCAAAAGGCCGGGGCCGTGACCCTCACGGATCACGGCCCCGGCCGTTACTGTGCGCGATACTGGGATTGAACCAGTGACCCCTACCGTGTCAAGGTAGTGCTCTCCCGCTGAGCTAATCGCGCCTGGTGTGGCGGTCCTGCAGCAG